>JAHJDP010000038.1 GCA_018831195.1 Candidatus Eisenbacteria bacterium
AGATTCTTCTGGTTTAATGAAGTCACTCGAAATGCCCTCCTTGGCGGTTTGTTTGTTTCTTGTACAACCAATTTATCGCCTCTGGACGGGCATTTCGAGCTCTTTCTCTTACAAAACCTCCTAAATCGCGCTTATATTGGGCCTAGATAGCGTAATCAAACATCTCGCCCTTGGGGATTCAATCAAACAAAGCCTCCGCAGGTGGCAGAGCTACTTCGCTCGCGCCCGTGAGTCGCTCAAAAAGATCATCGACCTATATCGCAGCAAAGAGAATATCGATTCACGCTTGGAAGGATATGAGTTACTCGATGTCAATAATAATATTCACATCGATCCCATGCTTGCCGAGGCACTCCTTCAATACGGCGATAAAACAGATATTACTATATCAAGGCTTCATCGACCTGGACAGAATACCAACAATTCCCCACTCCATACTTTCCTAGAGGCCATTTCTCATGATGAGAAGGAAGGCTATCTATGCGTAGATATCGCCCGCAGCATCCTCTCGCCATTCGCAAGATATCGGGCATCTAGGTTCTTGCCTGTTGATTCAATTCGCATCAATCCAGCGGCAGTCCGGATACATTCGGGAGAAAAGCCAAATGCCAAGAATGAAATAGTGCCGGCAGGTCTTGATATCGTTATAACATATTGGTGGATCGAGAGTTGGGCCGATGAACTCTTCCGCCTCATTCGCTATCACAACGAAAAGGATTTTTATGATTTGGGATTTCTTGATGTCATTCGTTTTAACATTCCATTGTTTTTCTCAAAACTAAATACGCCCATCAAGCGAAATAAAGATCCAATCCCAGTTATCCGTTTCTTCTACAAGAAACATACTATAAAAAACAATGAAACCAATAACTTAGATAATATTGAAGCAATTGATTTCGTGATCGGCAAATTGAAAAGTGCATCTTCCCGTTTTCCATTCACATCGGAAAATATCAAAGCACTCCGCTCATGCTCTCCTTCTTCTATACACCAGAAGAAACTTGATCGGCCCCCGCAACCAGAATGCGCATTCTATGAAACCGCTGATGGGCTAATCCCAGGCAGTTTTGAGATCCTGGCGATCCTTAATACCTTTCTTGACCTGGAGTAAAACGCTATGTATTCGAACATGGAGCTGGCGCATTTAACAGGCATACCATTGGGCAGAGTTTCTGGATTATGTAATTTGCTTGTGAATAAGGGGATTTTGATCTTTGATGAAGCATCTGTTCAATATTCACTCTCCCCGGATCCCAAAACTCGTCAAATTCTTGAAATTTTGCGGGAACAGCTTCAGGACCCAGCGCAATCCATCGAAATACGATCCAAAATCGAGGATATTCTAGCGCTTGGTAAACCACTGGCTCTATCTCGCCTAATTCATGAAGATACATTTCGTGACATTGGTGTCCCGGGTTTGAATAAAATTCTTGGTCGCGATGACCCACAGATGATTTTTAATAAGGATTTCTCATTAATAGCGGAGGATGGTCTTCCTCGAGGACATTGCTATCTTGTTAAGGGGGCTCCAGGAACTGGAAAAACAACATTGGGTATTCAAATTGCACTCCGCCATGCAAATCGACGAGCCAGATTTCTGACATTTGAAGAGGATGTAACTCAGCTCCTGCACGATATGAAACCCTATATCGCTTCCAATGAAGACGTGAAGTCAGAAAAGGTGCCGATCGGGTGGAATCGACATGATCTTAAGAATATTATACGTCCACTTCGGAAAATTCGGGCTCCTCTTGTGTGGAAGGATCCAGAAGCCGTCATTGATGAGCTCACGGCACTACTCGACCGCGAATTGCCCAAGTTAATAATTGTCGACTCCATCAGCCGCTTTCGGGATCTTGCAGACAAGGAACGTGCGCGCCATGTTCTTCGTAGATTTATTCGTATTCTAAAAGCACGGCGTATTACAGCTATATTTTTAGGTGAAGACAGGGGCGAGGAAAATGCTTTTGAGGATTATGAGGTTGATGGGATTCTCGAACTTGAATGGATTGGAGATATTATCTATTTAACTGTCGCCAAACTTAGGGGTCAAAGATCTTTTAGGGGTCCCCATTCAGCAAAACTAATCAGTGCTGAAGAAATCAAGATGCAACCGCCTTTCCTCATATCTCGAGGCAATCATAATAATCATGGCCCCCACCTGACAGTTGGCTTCAATGTCTTCCCCGATATCTCGGTATATACAGAGCAGTTGAATAATGAGGAGGAAAAAGAAGTCCCCCTAAAGACCATAGATACCGACTGTAATGGCAATCAAAAGAGAAATATACTAGAAATGGTCGTTATTAGTAGCGGCACAGAGGGCCTTGATAAACTTCTACCGGTACGTGTCCCCAAAGGAGGGCCAGATAGTTCCAGGGACAAGAAATCAAATACGCGTCAGGCAAAGGCCACATTAAACCACCCGGAAAATAATAGCCCTGATATTGGAAAGAGTTTCGGTTTCAAGCGTGGTGAAATCGTCTTGCTTGTGGGAAGTGCCGGCTCGGGTAAAACCCTTCTCGGCCTCAACTTCCTCATTTCCAGACCCGACACGAAGAATATCGTGAACAAGATCAATGAAGGAAAGGGGGATATTAATCACAAATCCATCTGGCTCAATCTTGAAGGCAATATTGATACACTTCGATTCGCTGTGGCTGGTTTCGAAGGTCAAATTGGAGAAACTCTAAACAACGCACTCCATGGTGCAACAAATAGTGGCTCACTAGGGCCTTGTATAATTAGACACTATACTCCACTAAATCTGGATCTAAACCGTCTCATTTATGAACTAGAAATACTCACAAACCAAGATGATTACAAAATCGATCGTTTGGTTATTGACTCTGTAACTGAGCTTGAACGAAGTTCTGCCAAAGGCCAACCTGACATTAAAACCTTTCTATCCGGCTTGATTGCCTATCTTCGGGTCAAGAATATTACTACAGTCTTCATCAGCCGTTCCGACACATTTTTCCGATCTATAGACAAAATTGAAGAGCAGGTTTCTTCCTTGGTTGATCTGATTCTCTGTATCCGCAATTTTGATATCCATAATGAAATCCATAGAGGGATTTATGTGCAAAAAGCCAGAGGACGGGTACACACATCCAAGATTATGCGAATGACAATTGATGCACGGAGCGGAATTTCAATTGATGATAGCGGATGGGATCACGAGAATCTCCTTGCCGGAGATACACGTTCCATACAACGACCGGAAATATTCTTCAAACTATTCTATGAGAACAAAGCGGAAGAGAATGTTAATTCAGCGATTATTAAGGATTTTAGATATAATCGATATCCGGGAGGAGAACCCAAATTCACGCTTGTTCGAAAGCCAAGTATCTATACAGAATTCTGGTCCTTTCGCGGGCAATACAGCGCCGGGCATGCAAATACCAGGGTCCTTAGTATTGCAGATTATGTTCTGTCAGCCTTTCGAGACGCCGACCGGCTGGATGGTTTGAAGAACTATGTTAAGGGCGATTTGATCTATCGCATCAAAGGCCAGGATCACTTAAGGCGCCTCTACCTCCCTCCTACAGGCCAAGAAGCACCTCAGAAAGTATCCACTTCCAACACACATAATCCTGACGAATCACTCTTGATTGATGCGATCCCCTGTTATCGTGACTGTGGTTTCATGGCATATAAGAACCCAACATTTTCGGACAATAATCATAATTGCTCGACTAATATCAGAGATTCCATTCAAGAGCTAATCACATTACAGAGTAATATGGATGAAGTTTGCACAGAAATACACGCCCAAAAGAAAGCATCCTGGTACAATACTTCTTATAGTCCCGCAACACTAAAATATTACACCTGGCCGAAACTCCTTAAATGGATTAAAAGCTTTAATAGGTGTTTAAAGGAGATCGAAGGCGAACATGACGAATCAGACAAGACTATTGCCTTCGCTTTCCCACCCCTGGACCATCACTCTGAATTTGTGGCCTTTTTCATGGAACTATTATGGAGTTTTGGCGGCGACATCTTTGAAATCCAGATCAACAACGTTTTCCATAAAACCAATTTCCGAGAGAAATTTCGCAACAAAATCAGAGATACTATAATCATCGACCTTATTGATTACTACGCAAATAAATGCGAAGCAGCATTTAAAAGACCAGATTGCAATGCTAATGGTAGTGACAATAATAGATGGAAAAGCCAGTTATTAGAGACTTTTACGAAGATTCTACAAAATGAAGGAGACGATTCGAAATGCAACAATATGGATGTTTTAAACGATTTGAAGTCCAAATTTAAAGAATACGGATTTCTTGACCGGGGAATTGAATTTAAGGATGTGTGTCACTGGATCGCGACCTTCGTAGAAAGCATACGAGACAAGGAAGAGGAGGATGGCGTTCTAGATTGGGAAAAACTCGCGAACGCCCGTGTTCTAAAGCTTAATGATCCGCCCTTTGTTGAATCTCTCACCTTGATCCTCCAACTGATTGTCGATGCCGGAGTAAAAAATCCCTGCGGTGGGGATTTCCGCGACAGGGCGGTCCTAGCTCGCTACTGGTACAGCCTTCTGCCCAAAAGGGGGGTGCGCAGAGGACTTCGTCAACGAGATAAAAACTACCACATATTGCCCCTGCCATTAGCTCCTATCGATATGAGTCCAACAGTCAAGGAAATTGGAACAATTTACAGAAGTGTAACCTGTGTAACATACTGGTTCCTTGCTATGTTAAAGGGTGCTTTATCTCCTGAAATAGGTGGCAATTTCATCGAATCAATGAGTTCACCGGATTATTACAACCATCGTCTTAGAGAAAACACAGGAATCCCCATTCTCGACTGGGAACTAGAAAAGGAGGAGTATGTACGCCTTGATCCTGAAGCATACAATGTAACAAGAGGGATCATAGACACCGGAATGAGATACGAGGCAACGCTTGAGAATATTTCAAAACACATATTTATGCTGATGAACAAGAGAGATGCACAATCTTCTCCGGAAAATTCTCCTGTTGAAAACCCCATGCAAAATTCGGAGCAAAGTGACAATGATGAATCGAAATCTTACATGCATAAAGTCCTCGATAATGACCCTGCTTGTTTACCTCGCGAATTACGGGAAGCTTTCAGCAACAAGTCGGAGAAGAAACACAAAAAGAGTACGACGAATATCTTAAATTCTCGCAAATACTTCGCCAAGGCTCGGCAGACCAGAATAGCGTTTTATCAAATCGAGCAGGCTCTTCATCACGAGTTGCGCCAATTCTTAGATACAAGCAATCTCGAATCGATAAAAGCCAAGAATGAAAATGCCATCGAAAAGGAAAGTCCTCATAAAAGCAAATTGGAAGAGAAAAAGAGGGCGTTTGAAGGTTGCATAAGCAATCAGAAAAAGGACAATTCAGAGGGAAGGGATTCAGGCGAAGTCGCAAGACATTGGATATTGGATGGTATCGTAAAGGAAACCAGTGACAACTTCCGATTGCATATTATTTTTGAGCTGATTATTTACTTCTACCGCTGGGACCGAGATAAAAGTATAACATCCCCATATATCGGGGGAGATTAATTGAAGGCAGGTAGTGATTATCCAATGGATATAGTACCTTTTACTATTTTTACTTTTAGCAGCACCATTGTCGCTTTTGGAAATGGGGGAGAATCCATCCATCTTGAAGAAGGGACAGAGATGGATTTCTATTGCTGTGACATCTACGGAAACGAGGGTGGAGACTGGGTCGAATTGATTCTGGATTCCTATCTTCTCAACGGCAATATCTCTTACGATCCATTATTCTGCCATCCGGAGAGCGGCAATTTCACGCTTCAAGATTGCTCGCCCTGCCTACCGAATGCATTCCCAGAATCCGGTTGTTATGGATTTATAGGAGCTTGCCCCGAGACCGGGTGCAGCTGCTATGTTCCTGTGGCGCCGACAAGCTGGGGCCGAATCAAGTTGATGTACCAAGATTGAAATAGGACCCATCATGGAGGGCATAGGCCGCCGCAATTCCTGATCCGATCGCCATGGCCGATGCCTCAGTATTGGGATACAGTCCCGTCTCCCGCCCTCTAGAAATTCGATAAAACATCCTGGTCGTCGTCATCATCCAGAGGAATCTCTTCTTCTGGAGTTATTCGCGGCGGCCTACACCTCCGGCTCCTCTCTCTCTCCAGCGATTGGATCAACCGAAGAGGGGGCTGGTCCGTTTCCGGGAGGGTACCCGGGTAGATATTCGTTGTGAGAAAAGCATTGGTTTGGGATATCTCTTTTGTCAATTTATAGCCTTGCACCATCCTTTTCAGTTCTTCCGCTTGGGCCGCCAGCTCTTCAGAAGTACTCGCCGATTCTTCCGCATTGGTCACATTCTGCTGTGTCAGCTGATTCAGCTGATCAACAGCGGAGCTGACCTGTTCGATCCCCATCTTTTGCTGGTTTGAAGCTTCCGCGATTTCCGCAACCACCTCTGTGACTTTATCAATCTGCTCGTTAATCTCTTCGAGGTTTTTTGTGACCTCTTCATTGATCGTGACGCCTTCATCCGCATTCTTTACTGAATCCTCAATCAGCTGAGCCGTTGTCTTGGCCGCTTCGGCGCTGCGCAGAGCCAGATTCCGGACTTCATCAGCGACCACGGCGAAACCCCTTCCGGCATCGCCCGCCCTCGCCGCCTCAACCGCGGCATTGAGCGCCAGCAGATTGGTCTGAAAGGCGATCTCGTCGATGGTTTTCACAATCTTCGCTGTTTTATCGGCTGAACCCTTAATCTTAGCCATCGCACTGGAAAGGTTCTGCATATTGGTTTCTCCCCGTTTTGCCCGGGACCGCGCGCCATCGGCAAGATTGTGGGCTTCCTTGGTGTGGAGCGCGTTTTGTTTTGTGGCGGATGACATCTCTTGGAGGCTGCTGCTGATCTCCTCGAGCGAGCTGGCTTGTTCGGCCGCGCCCTGCGCCGACGCCTGGCTCCCCGCATTGATCTGAGCGGCCGCCGAGGTGACCTGGTCTGACGCCATGGCCACTTGGTACAAGCCCTCATTGAGGTTCTGAACCGCCGTATTCAACGCCTGTTTAATTTTTGCGTAATCACCCTTGTATCGTCCTTTGACGTAGGTGGATAAGTCTCTGGATGCGACCCTGGTTAAAACTTCCGCCGATTCATTAACCGGATTGATGACCGCGTCCAGAGTCTCGTTGATGCTCTGAATCATTTTCGCGTACTCACCTTTGAAATGTGTCGTATCCCCCCGAACATTCAATCGCCCTTCAACCCCCGCTTGAGCCAAGACCGCCATTTCTTGATTCATCATTTTCAGATTCTTAATCATTTCAGACATGGCCTTCCCCAGGCTATCCCGCGCCGACGTGATTGGAACCTCGACGGTCAGGTCACCTTCCGCAATGCGGCGCGCCACATCGGCTTTGCTCTGCAGGGAGGCGCTCATCTCGCGGAAGGCTTCCGCCAGACTCCCCACCTCATCATCCTGTTGAATATCGATTTGCTGCTGGAGATCCCCCTTTGCAATTTTCTGCGCCAAATCTCTTATTTTCGTGATCGGGCCGGAAACATTTGCGGCGATACCAAGGGCGAAAAGAATGAGAGCGCAAATTGTGACAATACCGACAATGACGACGGCGTTTCGGATTTTATGGATAGGTCTTTGAACTTCAGACAAATGAATTTCAGAGATGCTGGCCCATTTCGAGCCCATAATATCAATCGGACTGAAGCAGGTGAGATGGACCATGCCATCATGATGTGTGATGACGGCTTTCCCGGACCTTCCTTTATGGGCCGCCGAAATCGCCTCGGATTCCACTTTGTAGATACCGGCCTTTTCGAATGTCGAAACCTTTTCAGAATACTCCTCATCTTCGAAGTAGGAATTTGAGCGCAGCAACCCATCCGCGCCCACAAGATAGCTCGTTCCGGATTTCCCCATCCCGGTTCTTTCCCGCATGATCAAATCGATTTGTTCCATGGGAAGCTGCATACCGACAACCGCTGTGATCTCCCCGTTGGAATTCCTCAGTGGGGCCCCCATAAAGGCGACGGGTTTCCCTTCTCGCGGTGGATAGGGTCTGAAGTCGACGAAGGATAACTCTTCGGTCTCCAGAACCGTCCGCCAGAGTTCTCCCAATCCACTGCCTTTCAATGGGCCGGTTCGAAGGTTTTGACCGAGGTCGTCATCTCCCCGGGTTGTATACAATACATGGCCGTGTTCGGAACAAATGATAAAGGTGTCATCATAGTGGTAGGTTTCGTTGAAGACTTTTAGGTATTCACCGTAGGTCGTATAGAGGTAGTGATATTCATCCGACTGGATGGGATACGCATTCTCGTAGCCGGCATTCCCCCAATCCTTATGGGCCTCGAAGGCGCGATAGGCGGATTTCACATCGGGATTTCGCGCGAGGAGTGTGAGATCATTCCGGCAACGGTCAATATACTCCTCTATCTGAGCCGATTTGATCTTCTGCACCGTCTCCAGATGTTGGAAAGCCTGCGTCATCATTCCCTTTTCCGCGCGATCCAAACTGAACCACGCAACAACGATCAAGGGCAATAAACCCGCCAGTAGAAACGATCCGATGAGTTTCGGTCTCATCCGAAGATCCTTAAACCTCATCACCGACCTCCATTGATAGCCAAATCTGGGTGCCGACCCTGGCAGCCGACTTTGGCGGCCATACAGAGCAAAACGCACCAAATGAGTACTCTTGTAAACTCTCTTCTTCTCCTTGATCCAATCGGCTAAAGATCATTAGATCTTGAAACGATTCAAGATACCTGGACTTCTCGCGGCTGAGACGGCTGAGTTCGCAAGGCATCAATCCAGCAGGCCTGATTTTGGAAATACCCAAGAAAATCTAATATTCAAATCCTTGCGCCGCCGGGCCGATACTCCTATCGTGCCAAGCTGGTCGTGTGTTCAATCGGATGCCCTTCGCGGCCAACCGCAGGTGGTTTTGGGTCCGGATTTTAACCCGGAGTCGGTATGGAAGAGAAGAGCGGCGCACAAGAGATCCCCTCCGCTAAGGGGATCTATTCAGGCGGATTTCGCGATCTCGTGATCCGCTTTATCCTCTTTATGGCCCTGTGGCTGATCTTGTCCGGCCACTACGACGTGGAGCATATCAGTCTCGGTTTTCTATCCGTGGTCGCCGTGCTGGCGGTCAACGGCCCCGTCCGCCGCTGCCCGGTCGAAGTCGATATGGATGAAGACCGGTGGGAATTCGCACCCACCCTCGTTCACTGGGGCCATCTCCTACTCTATATCCCCTGGCTCATCAAAGAGATTGTCATGGCCAGCCTGCAAGTGGCCCAGCTCGTCCTCTCCCCCAAAATGCCGGTCGATCCGGTGCTGGTCGGGTTCCGTGTCGATCTCCGCAGTCCTCTTGCCCGGACGATGCTCGGCAATTCGATCACTTTAACGCCGGGCACTTTAACGTTGGAAATTCAGGAGGATTGGTTCCTCGTCCACGCGCTTGTGGAATCGTCCGCGGGGAGTCTGATCTCCGGAACGATGCAGAAGCGGGTTGCGGAGGTCTATGGATACGAAAAAGGAATGGTTGGTGAGGCGAAGATCTTTCGCACGATGAAGGAACTGGGCGGATGAACCACTTCTTCACTATTACCGCAATTATTCTCAGCATCGTTATGGTGCTTCCCTTCTACCGTCTTGTAGTGGGACCCACGGTTTTCGATCGTATGCTGGGCGCCGGCGCCATCGGTTCCAAGACACTCGTTCTTCTCACCATTGTGGGGATGCTCTACGGCCGCGTAGAGATGTTCATCGATATCGTCATCGCTTACAGCCTGCTCAACTTCATCGGTGTTCTTGCCGCCGCCAAATATCTCGAGAAAAAGGGAATTGAACCATGAACATTCTGGCGGTCATTCTGATTATCGGTGGTGTCTTCTTCTTGACGGTGGGAAGCCTCGGCGTCATCCGCCTCCCCGATTTTTATTCGCGGACGCATGCTGTCGGCAAATCCGACACATTGGGTCTTCTGCTGGCGATGGCCGGTCTCGCGATCTATCACGGATGGCACATTGACAGCCTAAAAATCCTCCTGGTGGCTGTCTTTGTCGGATTGAGCAATCCGACGGCCAGCCACGCCCTCGCGCGTGCGGCGTTGAGAAAAGGGCTGGCGCCTTGGACCCGGGGAGGCCGCACATGAGCTGGGTTGTCGATTTCGTGCTCTTGACGGCCACACTGGTCACCGGCTTCCTTGCCCTTCGGGTCAAAGATCTTCTGGCGGCGGTCGTGGCCCTCTCCGCCTACTCCTTCTTCATGGCTCTGCTGTACACCGTCTTTGGAGCGGTCGACGTGGGCTTCACGGAGGCCGTGATCGGCGCCGGTATCACCGGCGTTCTCTTCGTTGCGGCCATATTCGTTCTAGGTAGGAGAGCGGCGGATTGAAGATCCTATCCTACATCATCCTCATCGCCTTCGGGCTCCTCATGATCATTACGATCGCCGACATGCCGCCCCGCGGAGATATTCACTCACCGGCGGCGGAACATGTTTCCCCTGATTATATAAAGAATGCCGAGCATGACATGGCCACACCCAATATCGTCACCGCAATCCTGGCCGACTACAGAGGATATGACACGCTGGGTGAAACGACGGTTATTTTCGCGGCGGGCTTGGCCTGCATGCTGATCCTCTATCGGAAAGAGAGGACGATGCAAGAGGGCCGGAAGAAGTGATCAAGAGAACCGACAGCATCATCGTGGCCGTGATGGCCCGGGCCCTGGTTCCTCTGATCCAGCTCTACGCCCTTTATGTGCACTTTCACGGACACTCCAGCCCCGGCGGCGGTTTTCAGGGCGGCGCGCTGCTGGCAGCGAGCATCCTTCTGATCCGGATCACAATGAGCCCGCAATCATCTCATGAGCAATTCCCGGCGGACTGGGGTGTCCGCATGGGAGCCATCGGCACGCTGATCTATGCGGGGACCGGCATTCTCTGCCTCTTGGGCGGCGGCCACTTTCTCGATTACGCCCGAATGATCGGCTTCAGCGGCGAGGCGGCCTCCCTCCGTTCCCTTGGAATTACATTTATCGAAACGGGGGTTCTCTTCGCTGTCATGGGGACAATGGTCACCCTTTTTGACCGGATCATAGCGGAGGCGGAGTGATGAGCGAGGCCTTCTTGGGATACTACGCCTATGCAGCAACTGTCTTGCTGCTGCTGCTCGGCCTTTTTGGGATGCTCATGAAGCGCAATCTTGTCAAGAAGTTGATCGCCATGAACATTCTTCAGACAGCCGTCATCCTGTTTTACATTATCATTTCAACCAAATGGGGATCGACGATACCGATCCTCGAACATGCCGCTCACGGACAGGAACACGCTATCAATCCAGAACATTTCGCCAACCCCCTGCCGCACGCTCTCATGCTGACCGCTATCGTCGTGAGTGTCGCCACAACAGGCGTCTCTCTCGCCCTGCTGATCCTCATCAAGCGGCGCTTCGGCACACTGGAAGAGAATGAGATCTTGGAGAGAAGCTCGTCATGATACAGGGATCGGTGAAGGGGATGGAACGGAATTCCAGAGGGCGGCGCGATGTCTCCTAGCCTGATCCTCTACATCCCCATGACCCTGCTGGTCGGCGGGCTGGTCGTTACGATCTGTGGAACCATCAACCGCAGGCTGGCCTATCCCGTTTTCTGGGTGTTCCTTGCGGGTTCTACAATCGCCGCTCTCCTCGGGCTTCAACAGGTTCTCCGATTCGGCACGCTTCGCTATGAGTTGGGGGGGTGGGCGCCTCCCATTGGAATTGAGTATGTCCTGGATCCCCTCTCCGCCTTCATGGCCGCGCTGATAACCTGTGTCGCCGTTCTTGTGATGATCTATGCCAAGAAAAGCGCCGGCGATGAACTGCCCGGCCGCGACACTTCCTTCTATGGTATGTCGGCCCTCCTCCTTGCGGGTCTGCTCGGCATCGTTGTCACCGGCGATTTGTTCAACCTCTATGTGTTTCTCGAGATCGCCTCACTGGCCGCCTACGCCCTGCTGGCCACAGGCGAGAAACGGGCGCCGCTGGCGGCTTTCCGCTACGTCCTGTTGGGAACGGTCAGCGCCTCCTTCTATCTCATCGGGATCGGCCTTCTTTATTCCAGGACCGGAACCCTGAATATGGCCGATATGGCCGCGCAGATGGGCGGGATTACCTCCTTCCGCTCCGTACAACTCGCCGCGGTTTTTCTAGTCACCGCGATGGGCATCAAGATGGCGCTCTTCCCCCTGCACCTTTGGCTGCCCGACGCCTATACATACGCCCCCTCAACTGTAACCGGATTAATCGCGCCCCTCATGACCAAGGTCGGCGCTTATGCCATGATCCGGCTCTTACTCTTTGTTTTGGGTCCGGCTTTCATACGGGACGACCTCGGAGCCACGGCATGGATCGCCTGGGTTTCCGCCGCCGGGATCCTCGCAGGCTCCATTATGGCTATCGCTCAGAAGGATCTTAAGCGGATGCTGGCTTACAGCAGCGTCAGCCAGGTCGCCTATATCGGATTGGGTATCGGCTTGGGGAATGTCTTCGGATTCATCGGCGCCGTGTTGCACATTTTGAATCACGCCCTGATGAAAGCCTGTCTCTTCCTTGTCGCCGGCATTATCCGGTACAAGCACGGGGCCATCTCCATCCCGCAATTCGCGGGACTGGGGCGCCGCATGCCCCTCACCATGGCGGCCTTTACCATCGCGGCGCTTTCCATGGTCGGGCTTCCCCCCGCGGCCGGCTTCTTCAGCAAGTGGTATCTCGTACTGGGCGGCATCGAATCCCGCCAGTGGATTTTTGTCGCCGTGATCCTGGTTTCAAGTCTTCTAAACGCGGTTTACTTCTTTAACGTTTTGGAAAAGATCTATCTCACGCGGAAGGACGATGGCCAGGAGGATCAAGCCGGATGGGATGAAGCGCCGGTCAGCATGCTGATTCCAACCCTGATACTGGCGGTCGGCATTCTCGCTGCCGGATTGGCCAACGCCGTTATTGTGGAGGGCATCTTGAGAAAAGCCCTCCCGCCTGGAATCTAGGAGGAGTTTTTGATGAGTTGGGCGCCGGCGGCGGCCATCCTGGTTTCATTGATAGCCGCTGTCCTTATCATTTTGAGCCGCCGCCATCCGAATCTGCGGGAGGCGTGGACGCTCATTGCGGCTGTTGCCAAGCTGGCGCTTGTCATCTCCATCCTTCCCTCCATCCTGAGCGGTGGGATCATCGAACTCCGAATTCTCAGGATCGCGTCGGGACTCGATCTCTCGCTTCGCGTCGACCCGCTGGGTATCATCTTCGCCCTGGTCGCATCGAGTCTCTGGCTGCTGACATCCTTCTATTCCATCGGCTATATGAGGGGATCCGGCGAAAAGAAGATGACCCGCTATTTCGCAAGTTTCGCCGTCTGCCTCTCCGCCACCATGGGGATCGCCTTCGCCGGCAATATTCTCACCTTCCTGCTCTTCTATGAAATTCTAACGATCGCGACCTATCCCCTGGTCATCCACAAGGAGACCGAGGAAGCGATCGCGGCCGGCCGAAAGTACTTGGTTTATACATTATCGGCCGGTCTATGTTTTCTGGTGGCGGCCGGGTGGACCTATCATTTGACGGGCACCCTTGATTTCAAGAGCGGCGGATTTCTCAACAGTGTCCTGGAATCAGGCGCGGCGAGTCCCCGACAATTGCTGTTCCTCTTCGGCCTCTTTATCGCCGGGGCGGGAGTCAAGGCCGGCCTTATGCCGCTCCACGCCTGGCTGCCCTCGGCCATGGTGGCGCCGACGCCCGTCAGCGCATTGCTTCACGCCGTCGCCGTCGTGAAGGCGGGTGTCTTTGCGGTGGTGCGGATTGTTGGATTCGTTTTCGGCCCCACCCTCCTGAAGGAAATCGGCGCCTGGCAAATTTTGGCTTGGATTTCAGGTTTAACATTAATCATCGCATCCCTTATAGCGATGGGACAGGACAACCTCAAGCGCCGGCTCGCTTATTCGACGATCGGCCATCTTTCCTATATCGTCTTGGGCGCGGCGCTGCTCAGTCCGGCCTCTTGGACCGGCGCACTGTTGCATATCGTCAATCATGCCACGATGAAGATCACACTCTTCTTCTGCGCCGGCGCGATCTATGTCCAAACGCATAAGACCCAGATCAGCCAGCTCAACGGAATCGGCCGGCAGATGCCGATCACCATGGCGGCCTTTACCATCGGCGCGCTGGGATTGGCGGGAATCCCGCCCATCAATGGTTTTGCCAGCAAGTGGTATCTTGCGAAGGGAACGCTCGAGGCGGACCAGGCTGTTTTCTTGGTGATGCTCCTCTTGAGCGGCGTCATGAACGCGGCCTACTTCTTTCCGATTGTGCATGCCGCCTTCTTCCGCTCGTCGGAGGACCACCAGCGCCGTTCCGAGGCGAGCCTTTGGATGGTGGCGCCGCTTGCGATCACCGCCCTGGTCTCGATCATCCTCGGCGTCTATCCCAACGCGCTTTTCCGATTCCAGTACCTCGCGCAGACCGTCGCGGCCGCCGTCGTGGGAAATGGACCATGAAATTAAAGAAACCGACAACACGGCAATTATCCGTCGGAGGGTTTCTCGCCGCGGCGTTGATACTCGCCGGGTTCCTCATGCCGCCGGGCCATCACGCACAAACGGCGGAAGCGCCCGGGCATGAGATGATGACCCAGACAGAGAATCACAGCCTCGAAGAGGTCCACGCTTCCGGGAATCAGGGCGCCGAAGAAACACCCGGCTCCGAGGATCATGGAGGCGGATGGCTGGAGTTTCCGGCTTTCTTCGCCCTTTTCGGTTTTGTCGGGTGCCTTCTGTTGATCATTGTGGCAAAGAGCTTGGGCGCCTTATTCCTTCAGCAAAAGGAGGATATCTATGACTGATATGCCTCCCGCACTGATTCCCTTGGTCGGGGCCATTCTGCTGCCGTTGCTGCCGAAACGGCTTCGCGGATTTTTCTTCCTGGCGCCGCCTGCACTGTGTCTCTATTTGCTGACACGGCTGCCGCAAGGTTCCAGCGCCACCTGGGAGTTTCTATCTTATACATTGCACCCTCTCGTCGCCGATCGCCTGTCGCTGCTCTTTGGATCGATCTTCAGCATCATCGTTTTTATCGGCGGGGTCTACGGCCTCCACCTCAAAGACCGGTTCCAACAGACGGCGGCCCTCTTATACTATGCCGGCGCCATGGGCGTCACCTTCGCCGGTGATTACTTGACCCTCTACGCTTTCTGGGAACTGATGGCGGTCGGCTCGGTTGTCCTGATTTGGGCGCGGCGAACCGAAGAATCCTCCCGGGCGGGCGGACGGTATATCCTGGTTCATCTCGCCGGCGGCGTGATCCTTCTGGCAGGCATCCTGCTTCAGATCCAGAACAGCGGATCCCTCAGCATCCAATCCTTTCTGCCGGGCTCCGGCGGGACGGCGGCCTGGCTGATCCTGATCGGTTTCGCCCTTAATGCGGCGGTGCCCCCGCTGCATGCCTGGCTGCCCGACGCCTACCCCCGCGGCACGGTCACCGGATCGGTCTTCCTCAGCGCTTTAACAACGAAAACCGCCGTCTATGTCCTCATCCGGTGTTACTCGGGCTGGGAGGTTTTACTCTGGGCCGGCGTCATCATGTCCCTCTACGGCGTGATCTACGCGATTCTCGCGAATGATATCCGCTTGATCCTCGCCTATCACATTGTCAGCCAGGTCGGATTCATGGTGGCCGGAATCGGCCTGGGAACCGAGATGGCCATCAACGGCGCGGCGGCTCACGCCTTCTGCCACATTTTGTACAAAGCTCTGCTCTTCATGGGAGCGGGGACCGTTCTTTATCAAACAGGGCACAGCCGGCTGACGGACCTCGGCGGATTGTCAAAGAGGCTGCCCGTCGTGCTGATTCTCTATATGGTCGGCGCCGTTTCGATCTCAGGCCTGCCCCTCTTCAACGGTTTTATCAGTAAATCGATGACGATCAGTGCAGCCGAGCAGGCGGGTATCATCCCCGCCTTCCTGCTCCTGGAACTGGCCTCGGTCGGAACCTTCCTCAGCGTCGGTCTGAAGCTGCCCTATTTCACCTGGTACAGCTCTCCAAAACAGGGGCCATCAAAAGAAATTGAAATTAATCCGGCGCCGAAAAATATGATTTTGGGGATGAGCCTGGCCGCGGCCGCCTGCTTTCTGTTGGGCGTCGCTCCCGGTCTCCTCTACCGTTTTCTTCCTTATCCTGTCCACTACCAAGCTTACACTCCCGCGCATGTGGTGGGAGCGCTGCAACTTCTCTTTTTCGCCGGTGTCGTCTTCTTCTTCCTCATCCCGAAACTCTCGCCGAAACCGGGCTTCCTTATCGATACCGATTGCGCCTACCGTATGCCGGCGCCCCTGGCGCGTTTGTTGTTTGTGAAATATGTCGTCTCGGCCTTCGAGAATGTTCAAATCGGCGGCAACCGGCTGGCCGCGGCCCTGGCCCGGAGAAGCAGGAATCCCGTGGCTTTTCTCTCGGGTTTTGTCGGCCGCCCGGTGGACAAGACCCAAGCCTTCGATCCCGATCGCCAGCGGCCGCCGATTCAGGTCGCCATCTCCCTGACCCTTCTCTTCGTCGTCGTGATGGCCCTGTGGATCACCCTGCGTTGAAGGGTTTCATCCGCGGCCGTATACAAACCCTCTAACCTTTTATGTAAGTGCTTTTTAAGCCGGCGCCTCATGACAGCGGCCTATAATTGTGCTATCCTTTCTTTACACCTGAGGGTGGCAACCACCCTTCTGTGGCCGTGCACTTCGCTTACCGGAGACACCCTATGGATAGGCATAGCCTTCTTCATCCCTTTCCAAGACATCTCCCCCTCTTCCCGCGGGTGCTGGCGCTTGCGGCGCTGATGCTCGGCCTCTTGCATCCCCCCGCCCTGCAGGCGCTCGAGATGGCCTTGAACTGCGGCGGTAATACTTTTATTTCTGAGACCGGCATCACCTATGTCGCCGATCGCGCCTACACGGTTGAGAACGGATTCGGTTATACAAACGGCGGCGCGGCGTCGAATTGGCATCCCATCGGAGGGGCGGACACCGACTCCGCGCATTACTCCACACTGCGATCGAACTTCATCGAGTATCGATTCGATGTTCCGAACGGCGACTATCTTCTTCGCATCCGCACCGCGGAACATGAAAAACACGGCCCTGGTGAGCGGATCTGGTGGATATGGTCGGAAGGGCATACGGTCATCGATTCGGTTGATATCTTCGCTGAAGTCGGCCGCGATTTCGCCATCGATTACCAATTCCATATGACGGTCACCGACGGGCAGCTCAATGTTTATGGGGGCAGCTACGCAGCGGCGGTGATCCTCTCAGGTATCGCCGTCGTCTCGAGGCAACCGGATTCACAGCCGCCGGCGACCCCCGGGGATTTTCAGATTCTCGATAGTTACCGCGAGATTAATCTCAATTGGGATCCACCGGCCGATGATGATTTGGCGGGGTACAGGATCTATCGCGCCACCGCTCCAGGCGGTCCGTATACACAAATCAAGGAGAGGCTCGATCTCGTCTCGAGATATATCGATCGGGGGTTGGATCCGGCGGAAACCTATTACTATTACATGAAGGCGGTCGACGTTTACGGCAACGTGGGCGCGCCCACCGCTATCCTGTCGATCTCGCCTCTGGACCCGTTCAATTCCGAGCTTCGAACATATGAGCTGACCGTCGATCCCGCCGACATTCTTCTCATGAATCTGAATTTCGCCGAGAACTATTACGTTCCCTGCATCCTGGATTGGGACGGGCAGCAATGGACCGATGTCCGGATCCGCTACAAAGGGAGCTTTGTCCGTTCTCTGTTCAAGAAATCGTATAAGTTGAATTTCACCGATACTAATTTGATGGAGGATCGCGAGCTGGTTCACTTAAATTCCGAGGTTGACGATCCCTATCTCACGCGGAATTACATGACCATCCGCGCGCACAAATTGGCGGGATCGGAGGCGGTTGATTCACAGTTTTTCCTTTGTTTCCTGAACGATCGTTTTCTCGGTCTCTATCATGATCTCGAGCAATACGACGAGCATTACCTTGATAAGCGTCCCTGGCTCGATCGCGGCGCCAACCTCTACAAGGCCGAAGACGGCGCCACCTTGGAATATCTTCCCAACATCAATGACTATGAGATCTATTACGACAAAACGACGAATGAAGCGGAATATGACTGGACCGATCTTTCCGATTTGACCTTTGCTATCGATACGTCACCGGATGAAGACCTCTTCTCGGAATTGGCGGGGTTGATTGATCTGGAGGCGATGTACACTTATTATGCGACCCAATTGATACTCCAAAACCTCAATTTTGAGGATCACAATTATTACCTCTACCATGATCTCGATCTGAATAAGTGGACATTCCTGCCGTGGGACACAAGTTTTACCTGGGGGAACCTCGGCGGCTTCAGTCTGGCGACGACATATCTGCGGCCGCCCTCTTATGGGACACAGGATAATCGTCTCCTGGAACGGATTTTTGACAATGATTTCATGCGCAGACGGTATCTGGACCGGGCTCTTTGGCTGATGAATACGGATCTTTCATCCGCCGTCCGGGACAGCCTTATACTGGATGCTTACAATCAGATTATCGAGGCCGGGCAGCGGGATTGGAACAAGTGGCTATGGGAAAACAATGATGTCTTCGTAAATCAGTTGACCACCATGACGGCATGGTCGGCGAACCGCGAGAATTATCTCCGCTCTCATATTCCAGTTTACCGCCAAGACCCGGAAATTTATGTTAATGAGTTCATGGCGTCGAACAATACAACCATCTCGGATGACTTTGGTGAATTTGACGACTGGATCGAAATTTATAATTCGACGCCGGAACCGATATCACTCCAAGGTTACTACCTTACCGACGACCTGACCTGGGGCTCGAAATGGGCTTTCCCCAATACGATTCTCGAGCCTTACGGCCGCTTAATCCTCTGGGCCGACGGCCAGCCTCAACAGGGCAGCCTGCATACCAATTTCCAGCTTTCCACCTGGGGTGAGGAAATCGGCGTCTTTCACTATGATGTGCAAATGGGACTTCAGCCGGTGGACGCGCTCGGTTTCGGTGAGCAATCCAGCGACATCTCCTATGCGCGCCGATGTGATGGCAGTGTGACTTGGGAATTCCAGGCGGAGCCGACACCCAATGGACCGAATTGCGAAATCAGCGACGCCCCTGAGCCCGCCGCAGGAGCCCTCACCGGGGCCTGCCTGGAAATCGGCGGTCTTCACCCCTTCCTCGAACGGGGAATATTCAGCCTGAATCTGCCCCGCACGACATCGGCGACCTTGGCGATTCATGACGTCACGGGACGGAGAATTCGGACACTGATCGATGGACCCGTGGCGGAGGGACCACAGAAAGTCACCTGGGACGGCCGGAATCAGCAAGGGGCCCAGGTCGCTCCAGGACTCTATTGGGCCCTTCTACAGACACCGGATCGGAGGGAGTCGGTGAAGTTTATCCTTCTGCATCCGTGATGGTTAGAGAGTTGAATGCGTCTCTCTTTGGTTCAGGAAGGTTGGGTGTGCTATAATGAGGATGTTCTGGAGGATGATGGGTGGGGAATTCAGACACCTTGGAATCGGGCCTGCAACAATGGCGGGATTCATGATGAAGAAGATCTCACAGAAGCTCAGACACCCCTTGGCTCTCGCGCTTCTCATCCTCCCCCTTCTCTTTCCCATTCAGGGAGTTTTAGGATTGGATGCCGGGGACCCCGCGCCCTATTTTGTCGTTGAAGATCTGGACGGCAATGTTTACAACCTGGTTCAACTTGAAGATACCGTTGTCCTCCTCTTCTTCTTTGATCCCAGTGACCCCTATTGCGTCACCATTGCCCCTCAACTTGAGCAGGCCATTTGGCAAACCTTCGCCTGGCATGATTTCAAAGTCTTGGGATTGAATATCGGGGATCCCGCGCTGGAAATCGTTGAGAACTTTCGCGATGCGACAGGCGTAACATTCCCATTGATCGCCGACGCCTCGGCTATCGGGCAGGATTACGGCATGCGCAGCAACAGCTTTGTGCTGGTCGACGGACTGGAAATCGTCCGCTATGTCGCTTCCGGTTCCGGAGCCTACAGCGAATCAGAACTCAAGGAGGCCGTCTCAAACTCTCTTGAGGGCGTCGCGCCCCCGAAGGAAGCCACCTGGGGACGGATAAAAAACCTCTTCGGTGAGAAAGCCTACGGCGCTTTAACACCGGCCCAATAATCCACCAGCACCTCCGCCAAGTGCCGGGTTTGGACCCCCTCGGAGTCCAAATGTCTGCGCAACTGCAATAAGCATCCCGGATTGGATGTAACGACAAAGTCGGGATTGGCGCTTTTGAGGATTTCAGCCTTCCGGCGTCCCAGCGCTTCACCTATTTCATATTCAAGGAGATTAGCAATTCCACCGCTCCCGCAGCAGATCTCCGCTTCGGGCACTTCAACAATATCCAAACCACAGATCTCTTGAAGCAGCCGCCGGGGAAATTCATGGCCCCTTTGGACATGGCGCAGATGGCAGGGATCTTGAAAAATAACCTGAATTCCGCAGGGGGTATTTGAGGGCGGCTCTCGGCTCACCAGCCATTCCGAGAGATCCTTCACCCGACTGCTGAACCTTGCAGCCCGCTCGGCATAGACCGGATCATCCTTTAACAATTCGCCATATGATTTCAACGCCGCGCCGCATCCGGCTGCTTCGACCAGAATTGTTAAACCGTTCGGCCCATCAAAGGCGTCGATATTCCTTCTTGCGAGCTCGCGCGCCTTTTTTATATCACCATGATGAAGATGCAGAGCGCCGCAACAAGTTTGCTGGTCGGGATAAACCGGCGTCAAACTCAATCTCTTGACTATTTCATCCATAGAGCGGCTGACGTCGGGCAGCGCCCAGGGCGTGACGCAGCCGGCGAAGAGCAATACCTCGTCCGGTGCGTCCCCGCAGGATCGCCGGCTGTCAGCACACGGCTCAAAAGCCCTGGACAAGGGGGGCGCGAGTTTCGCGGCGGCAAGCAGCCAGGGCAGCTCCTCGGCGACCAGCCGTGAAGATTTTAGAAACTCAAGAATTCCCATCTTTTGAACAATCTTCAAGACACGGGCGGCCCGCTTCAACATCGGCGGATGGGAAACACCATACAGAAAAAACCACTTCAGCAGCCGGGACCAGATAGCCCGCGCGAACGGCGGGGACGCCTCACGGGCCATCCTTTCGCGCGCCGCTTCCATCATCGCGCCGAACGGAACACCCGAGGGGCACATCGCCTCACAGGAACGGCAAAGGAGGCAACTTTCCAGCGGACCTGAGAGGTCGTCGTCCACACGCAGGTGTTGATCCATATGAGCTTCAATAAGACGGAGGCGACCGCGCGGCGAGATCGTCTCATCAGCCCGCAATTTGTATGTCGGACACGATTCCAGACACAGGCCGCAATGGATGCAATCGCGATAAAGATCTCCCGAAGGCACCGGCCTATCGTTCATGGGATTCCCCCCGCGTTTTCTGAACGGCCGGCATAAGACCTGGATTCAAGACATCGCCAGGATCAAAGATCCTCTTCAATCGGCGCCACCACATGAGTTGCCGGCCGGACGCGGCCTCCGGAGAGCCGCCGCTGCTCCATCCGTCCGGAGCTTGAATTCCTTCCAATACCTCCGGCCGCGCCGCGAGGCTCAAGAGGCCGGTGCGAAGATGAAGCTGGATCCTCGCCTCGGATCCACGCAGCCGGCGGCATAGAGCGGCGCATTCGCCCGGGCCCCGCACCGGATCAAGATAAATGCGGCGGTTGAGTTTTGTTCCGCCGGCGCCGGAAGATAACGGACCCCAGCGGCCGCGCAGATCCTCCTCGACCGAGGAGGTATCCCGCCACTCGATACCGGCCGTTCCTTTAACAATAGTCTCCAACTCCTTGCACAATCTGCCATGAATCTCGGGTGAGCCTTCGCAGCCCACCAGCAGGACCGCTTCCGGTTCAAGGTTTCCGGAACCTCCCCCACCGGCGGCCATCACCAGATCGAGATGACTCCATGGAAGGTAGGATCGCAGCAGGATCCCGGCCAGACGTTCGAGGATGAGCCACCGGGCGCAAAGAATCGCCGAGCGCCGGACTGATGGAAAGGGTTCGGCGCGTAGAACCGCTTTGGTAAAAACGCCGAGCGTTCCCATTGAACCGACCAGCATATGAGCCACATCGTAGCCGGCGACATTCTTTGAAACCGCCCGGCCCCAGGTCTGACGGCCGTGACCGGGGACGCAGACTTCCAGGGAGAGAACCCGGTGCCGCAGCGGTCCCCAGCGGCCGCAGCGTTGTCCTGTATAACCCACCGCAAGGATACCGCCGATGGTGGTTCGATCCGGGTCGGGGGCATCCAAAGGGACCCACAGATTGTGCGGGGCCAGCGCCCGGGTCACATCACTCAGGGTCGACCCGCATGACAATTCAACCGTGAGGTCATCCGGTTCGACCTGGCGAATTCCGCGAAGACGGGTGAGGTCCAGTTCAAGATCCGATTCGGGAGATGGATCCATTATAAAATCATTCAAGGGGATGGTTCCGGCGCCAAGAATGCGAATCCTTCTGCCTGCCCTTTGCGCCTCATCCAGGATTTGTTCAACCTCCGCGCCTGTTTCCGGCTGGAAGGATCCTCCGGCGGCTCCTTCCACAGACCGTCGTGGGAAGTCGGCGGCGCCCTCTTCCGGCGGGGGGCCATCGAGCGGGTGTTCTTCGGGCGGGTCTTCATCCGGCGGAAAAATCTTTCTTGGATTACTGAGGCCTTTCGGATTGAAGAGATCCCGAAGCGCCTTCTGAAGATCCATCTGCGCGCCGGTAAAAATCTCTTTCATCAGCCGGCGCTTCTCCAAGCCGACGCCGTGCTCGCCGGTAATGGTGCCCCCGGCCCGGACACAGAGTTTCAGGATCTCCTCCCCCAGCCGCTCGGATCGCTCCACCTCATCAGGATTCTCGATATCGAGAAGGATGGTGGGGTGAACATTTCCATCCCCGGCATGAAAGATATTGGCCGTCTGCAGGCGATACTCCGCGGAGAACCGTTTGATCTCTCTCAAGACCCCGGCCAGCCGGCTTCGCGGCACAACCCCGTCATGCACAAAGTAATTCGATGCAACGCGACCGAGAGCGCCGAAGGTCTTTTTGCGGGCCGCCCACAAGCTCTCGCGTTCGCCGGGCGTTTGGGCGCGCCGGGAATCCAGCGCTCCGGAAGATTGAAAGATCTCTTCAACACGGGACGCCTCAAACGCGACCGCCTCGGCCAGCCCATCCACCTCGACGAGAAGAAAGGCCCGTGCCGCGCTGGGTACCGGCATCGAAAAGGTGCGTGAAACCATATCCAGAACGACATCATCAATCATCTCGACAGCGGCCGGCAGGAATCCCGAGGCGAGGAGTTTTGTGACAGAATCGACGGCGTCATCGATTGATTTAAAATATCCCGATAGCGTCGCTGTCTTCTCCGGAGTCGGCGACAGGCGAACGATAGCACGGGTCACAACACCAAGCGTCCCCTCACTTCCCGTCATGAGGCTGACAAGATCCGGTCCCGGAATATCGACGGGCGGATAGGGCAGCAGATCCTCGAGTCGATCCGCATAGGATGGAAAGACCATGGTGCGGCCATCCGGCAGCACCATCTCCAGCGCGAGAAGATGCGCGCGGGTGACACCATATTTTAATGTGTGGGGACCGCTGGCGTTTTCGGCGATATTCCCGCCGATGGTGCAAACCGTTTCACTCGAAGGATCGGGGGCGAATTCCAATCCCCAGGGAGCCGCGGCCTGTGACAGCGCGATATTGACAACGCCCGATTCCACGACCGCGATCCTTCTCACCGGATCGATCCGATGAATCCGACGGAGCCGGGCGAGACTGAGCACCGCCTCGAACTCGTCCGCCGCCGCGCCGCCGCTGAGACCGGTTCCGGCTCCACGCGGCACGTAGGGTATCCCGGCGTCATGCAGCAATTGTATAAGCGGCGCGACTTGATCATATCGCGAGGGGGAGAGAACCATCTCCGGGACGCCCGCTGCGGCCGGCATGGCGTCGGCCGCGAAGGCGTGACGACGGGGAAGATCGCGGCCGACGCCCTCGGAGCCCAGCAGGCTTGTCAGGCGATCGAGAAGCTCCGCGCCGATCCGAGACGGCATTATTTGGAATCCACCTCTTCGAATCCAGCCCAGCCTTCATCCGGCGTGAGCCCGGTGCCGGGGCCTTCCAGGACCGGTCGCCCCTCCGCATAACTTAGGCCCCGGAAAGGGTCGGCGGCCAAAAAGAGCGCTGCATCGAGATCGACGGCATCAGCGAGCCCGGTGAGATGCACCGCCGCGCCGATGGCCAGAGAGGTTTCAAAATAGCAGCCGATCATCACCTTGAGGCCGAGAGCGCGGGCCGCTCGTATGGTTTCAAGAGACCGCCTCAAACCGCCGCACTTCGCAACTTTCACATTCACCCCGTCGACGCCGCCGTGGCGCCAGACCCGTGCGACATCCGCCGGCCCGGTGATCTCTTCATCCAAATAGATCGGCAGATCGATCTCACGGCGGATCTCCGCGCATAACGCGGATTGCCCGACGGGAAAGGGCTGTTCGCAGAACTCAACGCCGGCCGTCTTGAGCATCTTGAAAAGGTACTCCGCATTATAAACAGTCCAGGCTTGATTGCCGTCGACGCGGATTCTGATTCCGGAACCGACGGCCTCGCGGATTCTGAGCGGCAGTGACGGATCGGTTGCCGTCCCCATCTTCAATTTGAGACATTGAAAACCCCGCTGCACCCATTCGCGGGCCTCCCGGATCACCGCCTCATCGTCATCACCGAGGCTGAGCGTGACCGATGTTATCGGGCCCCCCTTGGGAATCCCCAAAAAGCGGTAAATCGGCAGCCCGAGCTTGCGGGCGAGCGCGTCGTGCAGGGCGATATCGACGGCCGCGCGGGCGGGGAGATCCGCGATCGGCTCCAGGATGGCGTCGAAATCCCAAGGATCCCGCCCCAGGGGGAGATTCCCATCCAGAGCTTTCTCCGCCGCATCGTGCTGCATTGTATAAGCTTCACCCCAGCCGGCCGTATCCCCGATGCGGAGCCGGACAAGGATGTCCCGGTGGGCCAGAATCCGCTTCATATTGGTTCGGAATTCACGACCCAAGCGCACATCCAGCCAGCCCGAACGGGCTTCATCGATCTTCCAATCATTCATGTGAAGGACTCCCCTCTTCGGCATCTGTCTTCCCGGTCATCTTAGCGGGGAAAGCCGGAGGATTCCACCTCCTCCGGAGGGTCGCATAACAATTCCTCAAGAAACGGCTCCGGGCGGTGCGAATATTGTACAAGGGAATCATCCGCCGGGTCATTTGGGGAAAAGACCTGCTGAATCATCGATCGCGGCGCGCGGGGAGGTTTGGCATCGGCGGGGAATGAGAGGTCTTCCAGTGTACGGGAGGCCCATCGCTGCAACGCCGAGGCGGCGGTAAGCCCCGAGTACAACCAATCCCACCCTCCCGCCCATCGGAAGGGATGCGCCCAGGCCATGAAGCCGTCTATAAAATCGACTGCCGGATCGATGGGGATTTGGCTCTCCCGCCCGGCTGCAGGGGATGGATGGGGCGGCCACCATCCCCATTCCCTCAGCGCCGCTTCGAGGACGCCGATTCCTTTCGGCGCCGGAGGAAATCCCCCCTCCCGGAGGCGGGGACCGAGACGCGCCTCGACAGCGGTCCAATCGCTCCGGGCCCATTCATCCACAACCCGGCGCCACAGCGCGCGGCCGCGGAATCCTTCTTTACCGAAAGACTGCAAGGGACCCAGCCGTTTGCTGAAAAGAGGTGTCAGAACGATCGCGGGGACGGTACTTCCCACCGGCAGAATCCACTGGGGCGGCAGCCCTGGATCATCCGCCAGCTTATTTTCCAAAGCGGTGACGGCGTGCGCATACGAGATCATTTGCGGCCCCGCGGTATGGATGATCGGAGCCAATCCCCGGCGGAGCCACAGAACGAGAAGGTGAACCCGGGGATGGAGACGGCCGCCGGCGATCGATGGCGCCACCGACTGAGATGTTAAAGTCTCGCGCCGCCCGCAAGCGCGGCAGACGAATTCCTGCGCATCCGGTTTCTCTGATTTCCGGGTCGCTTGGAGCCGGCCATGGAGTGTACAAGAGGGATCACAGAGGCCCCAAAAGAGAGAATCCGGCCAAGCCCATGCATCACCCAATCCCAGGGAAGCGCGGCGGATGTCATCCCAACTCCCCTGCGGCCAAGGGGCCGATGTCGCCAATAACGATTCCACCTCCGACATAAAACAGACACGAGTCGCCTCAAAACCGCAGAGCTGCAGTAGATTCTTCTGCATCCGGCTCCAGACATGGTCAGCCCGGCCCTGCTCTTTGCGGTCGAAGGCGGCCGACAAGACCGCCTCCATCGCGGCCGCCACCCGAGCGCCGGAAATATTTTGCCGGGGAATATCTTGCAGAAGTGTCTGCCGGATACGATCGCGCCATTGGGCGTCCGGCGGCTGCAGTTCGATGGTCGAGACGACCCGCCGCGAATCTCGGGGCAACCGCGGCCACTTCCATGACCGGCCGCCGAGGTAGAAAAGCCCCGGGCGGTTGATATCTCCCAACGTGTTGTGATCCAAGGGAAGCACAACCGCCGTCGCATCGACGCCAAGCAAACGCAGACGCCGGGCCAATCCCTCCCCCAGAAGGATGCGGCCGAGATTCCAGGGTGAGAGGGTCGCCGCCGCATGGTTTGTCGTGAGGATCAGATGCCCCGTCGGCGGGAGGCCGAGCGCCTTTCTTATCTTTTGTACAACTGGCGGGAGATTCAGCGGCGTGGGAAACTCATTTGCAATACGGCCGGCAAGCCGGTCGATTTCAGATCCGATGGGTTTGAATCGATGAAACAAATTCGAAGGGTTCACCGGAGTCTTAATCGCCGAGGTAGTGGCAACCCGAGTTCTCGGACTCAAAGACGCTGACCCGGTGCAGATAGGGAATTCCGGCCGTGACCCGCTGCCAAATCCAGGCCGAGAGAATCTCGGCCGTTGGATTTTCCAAGCCGGGAATCTCATTGAGAATGGTATGGTCCAGCTCCTTCCGGATGGGATCTAAAACGATCGCGATCTCACCAAAATCAACAAGCCAGCCGGTTTCAGGATTGACGGGGCCGCGAAGCGATACCTCGACCCTGTAAGCATGGCCGTGCATATGCCGGCATTTATGATCTTCGGAAACCTTTGGAAGGTAATGCGCCGCCTGAAATGTAAAAGTCCGGACCAGCTCGACCATCATAACGATTCCCCTTTGCCCATCCCGCCGTTTTCCAGCAGCGGATCGGGACATCCGGCTTCCCGGAATCCCTTCTCCCTCAGCAGACAGCTATCACACCGCCGGCATGGGCGGCCGCCGGAAAGCGGCTCATAGCAGGTGTGTGTTAAACTGTAATCCACACCCAAACTCATCCCCCAACGTATAATCTCCGATTTCGTCTTGTTGGCCAAGGGCGCCCGCAAGGCGGGGGGCCGTCCCTCCACCCCCTGGCGCGTGCCCTGCCGCGCCACCTCTTCGAAAGCGTGTAGAAAACCGGGGCGGCAGTCGGGGTAGCCTGAATAATCAAGGGCGTTGATCCCCAGGAAGATGGCGCCGGCATCCAAGACCTCCGCCCAAGCCAGAGCGAGCGAGAGGAAGATCGTGTTTCTTGCTGGAACATAGGTGGAGGGGATCTCATCGGAAGCGGCCTCCAGATCGCGGTTTTGCGGCACGGCGCCGTCGCCCACCAAGGATGATCCGCCCCAGCTGTGAAGATCCACATCGAGCAGCCGGTGTTCGGTCGCACCGAGCGATTCCGCGACACGCCGGGCGGCGGTGAGCTCATGCTCATGGATCTGGCCGTAGTTGATCGTGAGGGCATGGCACCGCCAACCCTCCGCGACGGCCATGGCGAGAACGGTCGTCGAATCAAGACCGCCGCTCAGCAGCACGACGGCGTTCTTGTTCGCTCTCATCCGGTTCATCTTCATCCCCTCACACCATCGCGACGCTTTCAAACACCCCGCGTTTCCGGATCCCAAATAAATTTGTGAAGCTGCAGATTGAGCCGCACCCGCAGACCATCCTCCAATATCCACCCCGTCAGCTCGCGGGGCGTCACCGCGCCGAAGACCGGTGAGAAATGAACAATATGCCGGTCCTCCAAATCTTTATCCCGAATGAGATCCCGGGACCACTCATAGTCCTTGCGGGAACCGATGACACATTTGATTTCATCCTCATTCTTAAGATGCGCCAGGTTCTCCCAGCGGTTCCGCTCCACCTCACCACTGCCCGGTGTTTTGATATCATAGATGATCACGACCCGCGGATCGACCGGCCGGATATCCTCGCTGCCGCCCGTTTCCAGCAGAACCTTGTAACCGCGATCGGCCAAAACCTGCAACAGGGGAATCGTTCCCTTTTGCGCCAGCGGTTCTCCGCCGGTGACCTGCACCAGGCGGCATTTAAACGGGTCGATGAGCGAGAGGATGCCGTCAATTGTATAGGTCTCCCCACCCTCAAAGGCATAGGCGGTATCGCAATAGGTGCAACGAAGGGGACATCCGGTCAGGCGGATAAAAGCGCACGGCCATCCGGCATAGGATGATTCTCCCTGGATGCTCTGAAAAATCTCCGTTACCCGCAGTGTGATCCGGCCTCTGTCTTTTAAATCCACCATGGCCGTACCTTAGCACGAGATGAGGCCTCCTGTGAAAAGGAGCCACAATTTCGAAAATTCACCACAGGGTTTTTGGCAAAACTCAAACCTCCAAGATTCCCATATCATCTTGTCAATATACCGGTTACAGGACCCGTCCGGAACGGCACACTTCCCGCTTATTTAAGCAAGCGGGATGGAACAGCGGCACAGATGCCGGACCAAACACTTTAGTAAGAGGGCCGGATTAGAGGCCCGCGAAGGAGAATGAAATGAAAGTCAGATGGATATCAATCGCCCCGGTCCTCTTGACGGGATTCCTGATCATGACCGTGTGTATGGGTTGCAGTAAGGATGCCCTCAAACCTGAAGCGACCGGGCCTGTCTCAACTGATCCTGAAGCGCCGGGGCTCCCTCCTGTCGCCTCCATGCAATTCAACTTCGGTCTCTTTGACGCACAGACAGCGGTCGGGATGCCGCTCGAAGAGGCGGAATTCTCAGCGGCGTCGGAATCCCGGTGGAATTGGTTTAATGCGGCGATCCGCGTGGCCATCTTGAATCTTGTCGTGGCGGAGGTCGTCGTACCACCGTCGGTCGCTTTCTTCGCCGCCCTGCATACGATACCGAGTTATATCGGCGATAACACTTTCATGTGGGTCTACACTTGGTTTGAAAATCCTCATCATGAAATTGAGATCCGTCTGCGTGGAACATTACTCGACGATGAAATTGATTGGGAAATGCAGATCAGCGACGACCAGGCGAACCCTCCACTGGATCAGGCCACCTGGTTTTCCGGCCGCTCGCATATCGTTGAGGATCGCGGTTACTGGATCTTGAACAATCTTGAGAATGGAGAAGCGGCACCGGCGATACGAATCGATTGGAAAGTAGAAGCAGAAGATCAAAAGGAGCTGAGTCTCGAGGTGATCGAAGCCGGTAACGAGATCTTTGGCGACACATTGTCTTATCTGCAGGAGGGAGTGATTGTCACGGTGGCGTTTTATGACGCATCCGAAAATGTTACGGCAGATATGACCTGGAACGAAGAGACCGGCGCCGGCAGTCTGCAGGCGCCGGACTACAATGGCGGCGAAAGAGCCTGCTGGGATGAGAACCTGATCGACGCTGAATGCCCGGCGGATGATCCCAGCTAAGCCGGGTGGAGATTGGAAAAGAGCCCGGGTCGAGCTGACCCGGGCCATTTGCAGCAACCTCTTCACCTTTACCTAGATGTTAATTCTTAACATATATGCTATAATATTAACGAGTTAGGGCTTTTCCTCCGCCTCCACTTGGAATGACTCCAAGCTGGAGGTTCATCGTCTAGGGGACCTTTTACTTAGAGGCCGCGTCGTAGGAGATTTCATCTATGATGAACAGCCCCATCCGGTTGCTTTGCGACCGCATGCTTTCCATCGGATCATTGATGGCGGTTTTGTTTACACTCGCTAGCTTTTTGGGTCATCCTGCATGGGGAGAGATCCTTTTCTGGCCAGCCCGTTTGGATTTTCAGGCGGGAGATGGGCCAGGGGCGATGGCCATCGGCGATCTCGACGGGGATGCGATCCCAGATATAGTGACGGCCGACCTCAATTCCGATGACATTGCCGTTCTCCTGGGGCAAGGGGACGGAACCTTCGCCCCCGCCTCCTTCTTTGGCGCGGGGGATGGACCCTGTTCCATCGCCATCGGGGACTTGGATGGGGATACCATTCCCGATCTCGCCATAGCCAATGCCTTCTCAGCCGACATCGCCGTATGCCTCGGAATGGGAGATGGAACCTTCACCGCCCCCATATTCTACGATGAAGGGAACGGACCGCGATCTGTCGCCATCGAGGACCTCGACGGAGACGATATTCCCGATCTCGCCGTCGCCGACGAAGCGTCGGGCGATGTCGCGGTTTTTTTGGGACTCGGAGACGGCGCCTTCGCCGTCCCCGCCTACATCGGCGCTGGGAGTGGTGCGTTTTCGGTCGCCATCGGCGATCTTGACGGCGATACTTTTCCTGATTTGGCGGTAGCGGTCCGGAACCTCGACGCCGTCGCGGTGCTCCTGGGAAATGGAGATGGGACTTTTACGGCCGCCGATTTCTTTTATGTAAACGATGAACCTGTCTTTGTGGCGATCGATGATCTCGACGGTGATGAGATCCCCGATCTCGCCGTCGCGGATTATGCTGCGGACAATATTGCCATACTCATGGGTCAAGGCGATGGGACTTTCACAAATCCCGGTTTCTTTGATGCGGGTATAAACCCCGTTTCCGTCGCCATCCGGGATTTCGATGGGGATGAGATTCCCGATCTTGCCGTCGCCGCCGAAGCCGCAGGCAGCATCGGCGTTCTTCTCGGACTGGGAGACGGCACTTTCTCGGCCGCAACCTTCTATGGCTCCGGTGACGGGACGGCCTTCGTCGCCACCGATGATCTCAACGGAGACCATGTCCCTGACCTTGCAACGGCCAACTCCGGGATAAACACTATCTCTGTCTTTCTCGGGCTTGGGGATGGAACCTTCGCCACAGCGCCTGTCACTACTTCAGGTGATGGATCAATTGCCGTAGCCATCGATGACTTCGATGGAGATGGAATTTCTGATGCCGCGGTGGCCGACTATAATTCCGACAATATCTCGGTGCTCCTGGGAGCGGGCGATGGCTCTTTTACCGTCGCCGGACAGTTTCCTTCAGGGGATGGACCCCATTCCATCGCCGCCCGCGATCTCAACGGGGACACCATCCCCGACCTCGTGACGGCGAATATTTGGGCTCATCAGATAGCGGTGCTGCTGGGATTGGGCGACGGAACCTTTGCAGATGCTGACTTATACAATGCAGGTACATATCCCTCATCCGTAGCCATCGGTGATCTCGATGGGAACAGCACCCCCGACCTCGCCGTGGTGAACCGCAACTCGGACAACATCGCTGTCTTCTCGGGCGTGGGGGATGGGACATTCACACTGACAGCCTATTTCAGCACAGGAGACGGACCGACCTCTATCGCCATCGTGGATCTCAATGGGGATGATTTACCCGATCTTGTGGAAACCAATGTCAACTCCAACAATATCGGGGTGCTGTTGGGACAGGTCCTCGGCGGCTTTGCTCCGGTTGTCTTCTATGCCGCAGGGGACGGGCCTTTTGCCATTGCCGCCGGCGATCTCAACGGAGACACCATCCCCGACATTGTCGCCGCGAACGATTATTCCGGGGATATCGCCGTATTCCTGGGATTGGGGGATGGCTCATTTGAGACGGCGGTCCTCTACCGCACGGGCGATGGACCCTTCTCCGTCGCCATCGGAGATCTCGATGGTGATGAAAATCCGGATCTCGCCGTAGCCTGCGGGCGGTCGGATAACATCCTGATCCTGCAGGGACAGGGGGACGGAACATTCGCCGAGGACGCCTTCTATGGCGGTGGTGATGCCCCCCGCTCCATTGCCATCGGGAATTTTAACGGGGATACCAGCCCCGACCTTGCCGTCGCCAATCTGAACTCGAACAATTTGACGATCCTGTTGGGCGGAAGGCCGGCTTCCAGTGTCGAGAATCCGGCGGATGCCATTGCATTCCCGTTCAACGTTAAAGTATCCCCCAATCCCTTCCGGACACGGGCGGATATAACATTTGAGTTGGGCCGCTCCGCCGAAGTGCAGCTGGCTGTCTACGATATCGCCGGGCGCCGGATCGATTCCCTCCTCAATCGGACACTCCCCGCCGGAGCCCACTCCATTTCATGGCATGGTGTGCGAAATCTTGAAAAGAGAGCTTCGGGGATATATTTCATCACCCTCACCGTGGACAAGCGGATGGCATCGCGCCGCGTCATTTACCTGCGGCCCCATTCATAAAAACCATCCGGCTTTGCGGATGCGAGTTGGTCTTACCGAGCCCGGGTCGAGCTGACCCGGGCTTTCTTTTATCCCCTGCCAAAAAAATCTTCCCAGAGCATAAAAAATCCTACCGACCCCTTTACTTCGTGCCGATTATATGGTACTAATTAGGTACTAGTACTTAATAGGTACTCATTGAGCTCGAGAGAAATGAATGGAGATTGAGAGGTAACACTAACTCATGTTTGGGTTTACAAGAAAAACGGATTATGCCCTTGTGGCCCTTGTGGGCCTTGCCGAGCCCCCCGTCAAGGAGGCCGATCAGCAGAGCGCGCGGCAGATCGCTGAGCGCTTCGACCTGCCGCTGCCGGCTCTCATGGGGATTCTGAAGTGCCTCATGGGGGTCGGATTGGTGCGATCCACCCGGGGACCTCGGGGCGGCTACTCCCTCGCCCGCAAACCCGCCGACATTTCGGTGAACGATGTGGTGTCGGCCATCGAGGGTCCCGTATCGGTCACGAACTGCTGCAACGCATCCGCAACCCGGGGCGCGAGGGTTCCGGGCGACGGATCAACTCATTGCCGGATCCAGGGACGCTGCCCCATCTCGATCTCGGTGCGCGGGCTCAACCGGCAGATCGGCGATTATCTCAGCCATGTCACATTGGCCGACCTCATGCGAAACGATGGGCGGCCGTTCGCATCATCAGAACCGACCTCCCTTCACCCGGCGTCAGGTTCCCTCAAGGAGGAAGCGCAATGACCAGCTCCCAGAAAACCGTCGAGGACTTTGCTCAGCAAAAGTACAAGTACGGTTTTGTCACCGATATCGAGCAGGATTTGCTACCTCCCGGTCTCAACGAGAATATCGTTCGCGAGATTTCACGCCGCAAGGGCGAGCCGGGTTGGCTGCTCGAGTGGCGGCTCTCCGCTTATCAGACGTGGCTTGATATGAAAGAACCGCATTGGCCGAAGCTCACCTACACATCTCCAGATTATCAGGGGATTAGTTATTGGGCGGCGCCGAAGTCGGATAAAAACCGGCCGGCGCGCCTCGATGAAGTGGACCCCAAGCTGCTGGAAACGTACAAGAAGCTCGGTATCCCCCTCAACGAGCAGATGGCGCTTGCCGGTGTCGCCGTCGATGCCGTCTTTGACAGCGTCTCGGTCGCGACCACCTTCAAGGGCAAGCTCGACGAGCTCGGCATTATTTTCTGCCCTTTCTCCGAGGCCGTCCGCAAGCATCCCCACCTCGTCCGCACATACCTCGGTTCGGTCGTTCCCCGCGGCGATAATTTCTTTGCCGCCCTCAATTCTGCTGTTTTCAGCGACGGCTCGTTCGTTTACATCCCCGAAGGTGTCCGCTGTCCGATGGAGCTCTCGACCTATTTTCGGATCAATGCCTCGAAGACAGGACAATTCGAACGGACCCTCATCATCGCCGATAAGGGGGCGCAGGTCAGTTACCTTGAGGGCTGCACCGCGCCCATGCGCGACGAGAACCAGCTTCACGCCGCGGTTGTTGAGCTCGTGGCCCATGAGGATGCGCAGATCAAATACTCAACGATCCAGAATTGGTATCCCGGCGATGAGAACGGCGTCGGCGGCATATACAATTTTGTGACGAAGCGCGGGATGTGCCGGGGTGATCGCAGCCGCATCTCCTGGACCCAGGTGGAAACCGGGTCGGCTATCACCTGGAAGTACCCGAGCTGCGTGCTCAAGGGTGACGACTCGGTCGGCGAATTCCACTCGGTGGCTCTGACGAGCGGCCGCCAGCAGGCCGACACCGGCACGAAGATGATCCACATCGGGAAGAATACCCGTAGCACCATCATTTCTAAGGGGATCAGCGCGGGTCACGGCCAGAACACCTATCGGGGACTTGTCCGCGTCAACCCCGGAGCCGAAAACGCGCGCAACTATACACAATGCGATTCGATGCTAATCGGTGACCGCTGCGGCGCCCACACCTTCCCCGTCATCGATGTTCGCAACGCCTCGGCCCAAGTGGAACATGAGGCGTCGACGGCCAAGATCGGCGAGGACCAGCTCTTTTATTGCCATCAGCGCGGCATTGAAACGGAAGACGCCGTCTCAATGATCGTCAACGGTTTCTGCAAAGAAGTCTTTCGCGAACTCCCAATGGAGTTCGCTGTGGAGGCGCGCAAACTGCTCAGCGTGAGTCTCGAGGGCAGCGTCGGCTAGCAAGAGCATCGGCCAAGACAGGGCCGGTCAGGAAAGGAAGGTTTACGAGAAGATGATTGAGATCCAGAATCTGCACGCCTCCATCGGCGGCAAAGAAATATTAAAGGGAATCGACCTCGTGATCGGTTCCGGTGAGGTTCACTCGATCATGGGGCCGAACGGCTCCGGCAAGAGCACCCTCGCCCAAGTGATCGCTGGACGGGAGACCTATAACGTGACCGCCGGCAGGGTGATTCTCGACGGTAAAAATATACTGGAAATGAGCGCCGACGAGCGGGCCCGGGAGGGCGTCTTCATGGCCTTCCAGTACCCTGTTGAAATCCCCGGCGTCAGTACGCTCGAGTTTCTCAAGGCGGCCTACAACGCTAAACGCGAGCAGCACGGCCAGGAAGAGGCCGACGCCTTCGATTTTCTCTCCCTCGTTCGCGAAAAGCTCGCCGTCGTGAATATGGATGAGTCGCTTCTCCGGCGATCGGTTAATGCCGGTTTCTCCGGCGGCGAGAAGAAGAAACATGAGATCTTCCAGATGGCGGTCCTCGAACCGCGGTTCGCGATCCTTGACGAAACCGATTCAGGTCTCGACATCGACGCCCTGCGGATCGTCTCAGAGGGGATTAACCTTCTGCGCTCGCCCGAACGATCCATCCTCCTCATTACTCATTATCAGAGGCTGCTCGATTATGTAAAACCGGACAGGGTTCATGTGCTCATGGACGGGCGCATTATACAAACAGGCGGACCCGAGCTGGCGCTCGAGCTTGAGAAGTCTGGCTATGCCGGTATTGAAGAAGAAGCGGCGAGCCCGGCTTTGGGGAGTGCGTGATGACGGTCGAAACGAGAACAGCCGAGACTCCCATCGTGAGGACGCAAACCCAGAACGTCTGGCTCGATGCCGCGGATGAGCTCGCGGCCGGCCGCGGCGCCGCCGCGCCGGATTGGATCCGCCGGATCCGGGCCGAAGGGCGCTTGCGCCTGGCCGAAGTGGGCCTGCCGGGACCCCACGACGAGGATTGGCGTTTAACGAATGGTAAACCGATCACGGAAGGCCGTTTCCGCATTCCGTCACCGAAGGCGGTGGCGTCGGGAGCCGACCTTGATCTCTCCCCCTTTAACTTTCCCGGTCTTGATGCCCCTCTGCTCGTCTTTGTCGACGGGATTTTCTCACCAGGGCTGTCGCATATCGACCGCCTTCCGATCGGGGTAACCGTCTCCCCCTTGGCTACCGCCTGGCTCGCATCACCCCATCTTGTGAAGCCGCATCTGGGGCATCTCGCCCAGAGCGGCGGGGAGCCTTTCACGGCCCTCAACGCCGCCCTCTTTGAGAACGGCGCCTTCATCCATGTCACCCCGCGCGTGGCGACAGGCGTTGTGCGTGTGCTTCACGTTGCCACTCAATTTTCAACGGAAGGATCTGAACGGCGGATGACGCCTCCAATGGCGCCTTCAATGGTGCACCCGCGCAGCCTCATTGTCGTTGACGAGAGCAGCGAGATCACCGTCATCGAGGATCGTGTCTCCCTCGGCGCGCAACCCGCCTTGGTCAATGCCGTCACCGAGATTGTTGTCGGCGCGAACGCCCGCGTCCACTATTACAATTTGGCCCGTGAGAACAAGGCGTCACTCGCCGTGGCTTCGGTCTATGCGTCGCAGGCGCGCGACAGCCACTTCGCATCACACACCGCGCTGCTCGGCGGCCGCCTTATCCGCAGCAACATCTACCCTGTACTGAACGGAGAAGGCTGTACCAGCCTGCTCAATGGCTTCTACATTCCGACCGGCTCGCAGCAGCATGATACGAACATGATTGTCCGCCACGCCGCCCCCCACGGCCGGAGCCGCCAATTCTATCGCGGCATCCTTGCCGATCAAAGCCGTGCTGTGTTCAGCGGCCGCATCATTGTTGAAGAAGGGGCCCAGCAGACCGATGCGAGACAAACCGACATGAATTTGCTTCTCTCCAACGAAGCCGTTGTCGACACAAAACCGCAGCTCGAGATTTACACCGACGATGTGAAATGCACCCACGGCGCGACCGTCGGCCAGCTCGACCCCGACGCCGTCTTTTATCTCAAGGCGCGCGGCATTCCCGAGGAACAGGCCCGCGGGCTATTAGTCTTTGCTTTCGTCAACGAGGTCCTTGACCGGATGGAGCTCGGCCCCGTTCGCGACGGCCTCGCCGCCCAGTTGCGCGAGCGGCTTGCGGGTACGGAACAATGAATAAAACCATAAACAAAATTCATAACGAAACCAGGCCTCCCCTCGACATGGCCCGGATCCGCGGGATGTTCCCCATCCTCTCACGAAGGATGGGCGGCCTGCCGCTTATCTATCTCGACTCGGCGGCCACCACCCACAAGCCGCGCCAGGTGATCGATGCGGTCAGCCGCTTCTATGAAGAATCGAACGCCAATGTGCACCGCGGCGTCCACCGGCTCAGCGCTGAAGCGACCGAGGCTTTTGAGACAGCGCGGGAGAAGATCCGCCGCCACCTGGGCGCCCGCGAGGCCGCTGAGGTCATCTGGGTTCGCGGCGCGACCGAAGCCATCAATCTTGTGGCGCAATCCTGGGGCCGCCCGCGACTCGGACCCGGCGACGAGATCCTCGTCACGGAGATGGAGCATCATTCCAATATCGTGCCGTGGCAGATGCTCGGCGAACAGACCGGCGCCGCGCTCAAAGTGGCGCCCATCGCTGATGACGGATCACTGCCGCTCGACGCCTTCAGCCGGATGCTCTCGCAGCGAACCCGGATGGTCGCCGTTGCGCACGCATCGAATGCCCTTGGAACAATCAACCCCATCAGGCGGATGGTTGACCTCGCGCACGCCGTGGGCGCCGTCGTCCTCGTCGACGGCGCGCAGGCGGCGGCCCACCTGCCCATTGATGTGACCGCCCTCGATTGCGATTTCTATGCGATCTCCGCTCACAAGATGTTCGGCCCCACCGGCATCGGAGCGCTCTACGGCAAGCGCAAGCATCTCGAGTCGATGCCGCCGTGGATGGGCGGCGGCGACATGATCAGCAATGTCTCGTTTCAAGGAACGACCTATAATGAGATCCCCTTCAAGTTTGAGGCGGGAACCCCCCATATCGCCGGGGCGATCGGGATGGGCGCCGCCGTCGATTTCATAGAGGAAGTGGGTCTGGATATCATCGCCGCCCATGAACGCGATCTGCTTGAAACCGGCACGCGGGCTCTCGAAAATCTCGATGGTTTAACAATTCTTGGGCGGGCGCCCGAGAAGACGGCCATTCTTTCCTTTGTCATGGATGGAATCCATCCCCACGATGTCGGCACCATCCTCGACGGGCGCGGCATCGCCGTCCGCACGGGCCACCACTGCGCCCAGCCGGTCTTGCAGCATTTCAATGTTCCGGCCACCACCCGCGCTTCGCTTTCAATTTATAATCTTCAGTCGGATCTGGAAGCCCTCGTCGAGGGGCTCCGCGAAGTCCGGGCGCTGTTCAGTTGATCTTTCGGAGGAAGCCATGGATACGGAACTGAGAGAACTCTACCAACAGGTCATTCTCGACCATCACAAGCATCCGCGGAATCACGGCGGCCTCAAGCGCTGCCACCGCCGGGCCGACGGTTACAATCCTCTGTGCGGCGACCGCATCCATGTGGAGCTTGCGCTCGATGGAGACGGCGTGGGAGACCGCGTCGAAGATGTCGGTTTCGCGGGCGAGGGCTGCGCGATCTGCACCGCCTCGGCCTCGATGATGACCGAGTGTCTCAAGGGGAAGACCACCGAGGAAGCGGTTCGTCTTTGCAAGAGGTTTCACGATCTCGTGATGGGCGGCGCACCTGCCGGAAAGGCGGAGAATATGGGAAAGCTCGAAGTATTTTCGGGCGTTCGCGAATTTCCGATGCGCGTCAAATGTGCAACCTTGCCATGGCATACACTTCAAGCGGCCCTCCGGGATGATAACGAAAGCGAGAACGAAGCCCATGCCGTCAGTACCAAATAGCGGCCCGCAAGGTCGTAATTCCGGCCCAATCGACGGCCGCAGATTCAGCACCCGTTTCGAAGGCCGCACCGAGCTTAAAGTTCCGATTGTGAAAGCCCTCAAAACGGTATTCGACCCCGAAATCCCCGTTGATATCTATGAGCTCGGCCTCATCTACAGCGTCCATGTCGACGAGAACGGCCGGACCCGGATTGAGATGACCCTCACTTCCCCCATGTGCCCTGAAGCTGAGAGACTCCCGCTCGAAGTCGAACTCAAAGTCTCGGCGGTCGAAGGCGTGTCAGGCGTCATTGTCGATCTTGTCTGGGATCCACCCTGGTCCCGGGAATTCATGTCCGAAGCGGCGCGGGTCGAGCTGGGGTTCTTCTAAGCCGATTGTCTCATTTTGATCGTACCGGATTTCAAGCGGTTTGTTTCGTTCGCCGGGGAATAAAAAAGAAGAAAAGAAGGATCAGCACGGCCAGGCTGACGGCGTTGGAGATCTTTCGGATGAGGGAGAGACTGGGAACGAGTTCGATCCGGTGTTCTCCTTCCGAGATCGGAATGACCATCGCCCCGAAGGCATCCGGGCGGGCGGGCACCCTGAGACCGTCCACACGGCATAGCAGATGGGGGTAGTAGGCATAAGCCAGCCGGAGAAAACCTTTATCCGGCGTGCGAATGACAAGATTTACCTTTTGACCGGTCCAATCGTGATGGAGACATTCCAATGGGTGAACAGATTCAGACCCGGCTGGATCGCCGCCTGAATCATATAGAGCGGCATCGCGCGGATTCCCTGATTCCCCATACGGATGATAAAAGCTTGCGGCCGATGCGTTGGGGAGATCGATCCGCATGGCATCGATCAACCCGAGAACGAATTCATTCCTCTCATACCGGCGCGGATCGAGTCCCGGGCGGAGGGTGAGTCCGGGAACTCCCTTCCAGAGCCTGGAAACCGAGTCGGGTATCGCGGCGAAATGCTTTGCAAAGAGAGCCGGATAAGTATACCTGAGCCGCAGACCGGGCATTTCCCCAATCCGCTCTGTGTAGAGATTCTCCCCCGCGGGAACCTTTGTATAACCCTTGCGATCCCCGGCGAGGATGAGACCGACATTCAAAAGCGCCAATCCCTCCGCCGACGGGCGATCGACCGCGCCGGTTCCATTGATCGAGAGGGCCGTCTTCATCAGTATCGCATTAGTATAGCGGAATGAAATTGTGCTTCCTTGAATGAAGGGGCCGACAACGGTGGGGATCGACGAGAGCGGGTAATAGCGCCAGGCCGAGAAGCTCATCTGCTCATTGATCAAAGGCCCTTCCGCCACGCGGCCTCCGGCCGGTGGAAGCGTATCACTGAGAACCGCCATCGTCTCATAGTCACGGCTTCTGAGATTCGCATCGGTTGTGTAGGTATTCATCAGGGCGAAGGCCCCTTGATCGATCAGGATGAGGAGCAATATGAAGAGACCGGCCCGGCCCGCGGCGGGCCCCGTGAGGAGAAGGATGCGGTGGATCGCGATACACGCGGGAATGATGAGACCGATGGCGAAGAAGCTCAGCGCCCGGTTTTCCCCTCCCCAAAACCAGTAATTGAGACAGGCGCCGCCGAGGAAAACAACCGCCAGCAGCCGGTCGGTTTTCCTACCCAGGAAAACGCCCAGCAGGGCGAGCGCCGGGAGGATCATCCCCTGGTACATTTGTCCAAGGGGGCTCCATCTCACAAAGTTCAACCAATCCCGTATCGGCGGCCCGACCGGCGTGGTCACAAGACGCGGCATATTCACCCAATCCCCCTCGATCAGGATCGGCAGCATCAAGGAGAGGCTCAAACAGAGGCCTAAAAAATGCGCCCCGGCGAGACGCCTCACGGAAGCGGCATGGAGGTTACCGCTCGATGCGAAATGATAAAGAAGAACCGAGAGGTAGAGAACCCAGATTGGAAGGAACGGCGCCAGCATTCCATAGTGCGCGTGGGGGAGGCATCCGAGGGCGCAGGCTAGCGCGGCGAGGTCTCTTCTATTCGGTCGTTCCATGAGCCTATAGGCGAAGAAAAACGCATAGGGAACGATGGCGAGAAAGAGAGCTCCCGTGATCCTTCCGTCCAGCATCACAATTTTGATGTTTTGGCGGAGGATGCAGGTGGCGAAGAGCGCGAGAACGGCGGGCAGTGATTTCCCCGTCCACGCCCTCAAGAAAAGAAAAATGCCGATCCCTCCGGCAAAATGGCAGATGAAGGCGAGCATTTTCCCGGAAAACATGAGATTGCCGAAGGCCCATGTCAGGGCGGCGAGGAGGACATTCGCCGCCTGTGAGTAGAATAATCCGAACGGGTATCCCATATACCATTGGAAGGCCCAGATCGGAAGCCGTCCCTGCTGAATTTCTTGAAGGAAATACTGCGCCCGATAGAGATGCGTTCCCGTATCCCCCAGGGTCATATCGCCGGGTGCGAGATAGATGGCCCCGGTGACCGCCGCCAGCGCACTCACAAAAAGAATCGGCCGGGACCCTGGACGATCCGCCTCAAAAAGAAACCCGCTTAAGGAACGCCTTCGCCACTCAAAGACGGCGAGAATCACTAAGACGGCAAAACCCGCCGTAACGGGTCCGATGAGGGATGGGGCGAGAATCCGCGCCATCGCCGTCCAATCGAGCATGCGGGCGCCGGATGCGGCGAACCTGCGGGACAATTCCCCTTTGACGGAAGGGATGGCCGCCATATGGAGATAGAGAAAATCCATCGCCAATAGTAAACAACCGGCGATAGCGATTTTGTGTCCGATTCTTCGGATCATTACGATGCCATCCTAGACGTGGCCTATCGAATGATCCAACGCGGTTCGGTCGTCTCCGCGCGCTTGTCCACGATGTACTGGACTCTGACCCGGCCGGTCTGGATCATGAAACTCAATTCTGTAACATTATCCGCTTTGGTATATTCAAAACTCTTCACTTGGCCGTCGGCGAGTTCAAGCTCGAATGAGTCGGTCTTACTCTTATCCCACGGACCTGTGCTGACGCTGAACTCCCCGAGAGCCGCGGGAACCGTGGAGCCTTCCTCGAGATCTCCCGTGAAACGGATTGATAGCCTTTCATATGGATCGTTAAGAGTCCAGCCCTTGGCGCCCGTCGAAAAGTACTCCTCGCGTGTCGCCAGAACGACAGGCTGCTGTCCAACAAATGTCATCTCCAAAGATGCCTCGCCGCCTTCCCCGGTCCCGGCAACAATCAGGTCGGGGCGCATCTCCCCGGCAAGCGTGAAACTGACCGGCGCGCTATAGGTGCATGCGGTGGACTCTTTCAAAGCTTTGCCACCCTTGTAGGGTATGACGAATAGATTGAACGGTTTGTCAAAGGCCTCTTCGCTCTTGACCCTAACCTCAACGCCTTCGCGAATGAGTACCTGCATCTCATGGCCGGGTCCCATCAGGCTGGAGAGCTTCACCTTGACCCGTCTTGTTTTTTGCCATGCTTCAGTCTTCGCCGTTAGATCAGGATCCGCCTCCCCCCGCATGGCGACCGCTTCCCAAGTGGACTTCTCGAAATCCGCGGGAACCTGGAACATGGATTCGCCTATCGGTTCTTCTTTGATCCCGCTGAGTTCGGTGTATGTATCCTCCTGCATGAGCATTTTGATTTTAAGAGGGAATCCAAGTTTATCGCAAACCCACCGATTCATAATCTGCGACTCGCTGTATTCGCTTTTGGAGAGAATGAGCTGCTTGGTGCATTTGTATCCCGCAATTGTCTCGCTTCCCATTTCCTCGAGTGAATAATTCGCAATCATGAATTCGGCGGCTTGGAATGGATCATTCATTAGGCTCATCTGATCGCTGCTGGGCATTTCTATATACGCTTTGTACATTGGAATTAATACTTTTGTCATCTTGGCGGTCTGATCCACAATCACAACAACATCCGGCCCGATTGGTGTCTGCAGATCCATGCGGTACCGCGCATCGTCGACATACACTCGGCCCGTCGTTATCATGAGATCCATGCTCTGGATTAAATCGGCTGAAAATTGGGCGGCATGGAGCTTTCCGGCACAAACTCCGGCCAGAAGCGGGAATGAGACAACAAGTCCGCCCACCAGATGAAACCACCTTCTTGTTTTCATCGGTTTTCTCCTAGTTCCCCGAGACCAGTTTGCCGATCAAATCAAAGTCGATCGCCTCCGCGTAGGCCAGCAATTCGCTCTCATCGACATTCGAGCCTTTCACCGTAATCATAACAACATTGTGTGCGACCAGGATGATTTCACCCGAGCGGTCTTCCGGATTGTACTCCCAGGCCGCCTTTTGCCCCTTGATTTGCTTTAGTTTCTTTCCACTGCTGGACATGACCATCGGATTGTTGAACATCATCATTATCCCTTGAAGCATCGGGGACTCACTAATGAGTTGGATATTTACTTCCGCGTCATCTTTTGTATAGGTACGCTCCGCAGAGATCCCGCCGCCGAACATCGCTCCTGACATCGACGACGTCTCAGCCTCTTCAGCCTGCCATCCCGGCAATGCCGCCGGAAGAGCCTCGGCGGCCCGGGCGGCCTGCAACTCACGAATTTGCATCGCGGCGAAATCCAGGCCCGAAACGGCCCCGCTGTAGTCACCCTGCTTGTACAATTCCATTGCTTCATTAATCTGGTCGAGTATCTCGTCGGCCGTCGCCGTACCAAGCGCGAAGAACAATCCGCACGCAAGGATCCCGATCAACATCAGCCCTGTAAATCTCTTCATCTGTAGCCTCCTTATGTTGGCCGGCTGACCTGCCGGCCTCATTGCCTGCCATCCACGCCAGATACTGAATAGGATCGTCGGGCTGCACAACCCCCAAGTGCCGGGCCCACCACCGACCAGCAACCGATCCAACCACACTGAAAATCCTCTAATGCATCTCAGACAAAATACTAATGGCCTTTGTTGAAAAAGCACAGAAAATTATCTTCTTGGATCTTGTGCGCACGCCCCGGGAATTCTAGACTCCGCTGGATTGTGCCCGACTCAGCTGTTTACCAAGCGCCAGGCATCCGCCTCGCACTCAATTCACCGAAACAGCCGTCGATTTAAATGCGTTCACCGACCTTCGAGGCCGGCAGCCCGGTATGTGCTTTGTCTGATGAGGTTCCAAAGGAGGATTTGAAATGTTAGCGTGTTACCAGAGAGTGTATTGTATAATTGCATGTCTCCTCGGAGTCTTGATAACGGGATGCGGTGACGATGGGGGCACCTCTCCAACGGATACGGCGCCGCCGGCGACGATTTCAAACCTGACAGTCCAGACAATCACACAGACCACGGCCACTCTCACTTGGACGGCCCCTGGGGACGACGGAACCAGCGGCCAGGCGGCAAGTTACGATCTACGCTATTCTCCTGTACTTGGCGCAGCCTTCCAGTGGGATCAAGCGATCCAGGCCACCGGGGAGCCATCTCCACATGCGGCCGGATCTCAAGAAACATTTATCATCAATGGCTTGACTGCGGATACAGACTATACATTCGCCGTGAAGGCAGCTGACGAAAAGCAGAATTGGTCCGGTTTGTCGAACCTTGCCCAAGCACATGCGCCGGCGGGCGGTGTAGTTTGTGCCGTGGAACCAACGGCACTCATTTTCGGTCAAGTAAACCTTGGTTCGACGGCGGATCTTTCCTTCTCGATTACGAACAACGGCACGGGAACGCTGTCGGGTTCCGTCAGCGAAAGCTGCAGTCTCTTCAGCATCGTCTCGGGAAGCGGCGCTTATGCTCTGGCAACCGGGCAGTCCCAAACGGTGACGGTGCGCTACGCTCCCACCGAGGCCGGCAACCA
>JAHJDP010000039.1 GCA_018831195.1 Candidatus Eisenbacteria bacterium
CATGGCCTTGCAAGCCTTGCGACTGACACCCGGTGTGAAGTTTATGAAGAATTTACCATAACGATTCTTTGAACGCCGTGGACGAAATGTGTATCCCAGAAAATCAAACTTCTGCACGGGATTTTCTCCTCGACGATCATCAGGCAATTCATATATAGCAGCATGACCGGTTTTACTTATGGAATTTTGCACCTGCTCCTTCAATTAATCACATCAAGCCTTCAAGCCTGAGTTTGGTCCACAATCCTCTCAATGTTGCCCGCTGATCTCGCCCCCCAACTCCCCCGCCAGCTCCCGAACCACCGCTTCAAACTCCAGCCCCTCGCCCCGCTTCATCGCCGCGGCATAGCCGGCCTTCCCCAAGGCGGCTTCCAAGTCGGCACGCAGACGGATGACCTGCGGGTCGGCGGCGAGCCAGCCTTTCGGCCGGCGGGGATGAATTGACAGCATCCCCATGTGCTCGGCGGCGTTATTCAGTTTCCCGCGGGAGGCCATGACAAGGGTCGCGGGGACAAGCGCCCACACGATATCTTCACGGACGCCGGCCGTTAGTGCGCCGGAGAAAAGATCTTTTAGGCGCGCTCCGGCCTCTTCATGCCGTCCCGCCCCGCAGAGACAGGCGGCCAGGGCGACAGTGGCCGATCCTTGCCCGGCCGGATTGCTCCTCATATGATGGACCGCCTCCTCGAGCATCGGCAGGGCGGCGGCATAGTCTGCATTGATAGCGGCCATGTATCCCATGGCAATCTGACTCGATCCGATGGCGATAGGATCGTTTGATTCGCGGGCATACAGCTGCGCCTCCTCCGCAAACTCGCGGCCGCGCTCAGGATCGCCATCTTGCAACTCAATGGCGGCCAATCTTACGAGATTCCAAGCCAAGGGGCCCAGGTTATTCGTTTCCCGAGCCAGACCGATCGCTTCTTCTTTGTAGCGCCGGGCGGCGTCGATATCCCCTCTGTCCAGGCAGGCCTCGCCCAGATTGCCGATCACCGTGGCGAGAACGATCTTGTCGCCCGCTTTGTATAATAGATCATAGGCCTTCTTGCCGGTCTCAAGATTACTCAGACCCAAGTGCGATCGGCAAAACCCAATGTAATGATTAATGAGCCCGCGGTAGAAATCGTCACCGATCTTATCGTACAACTCGAGCGCGTCCTGAAACTTGCCTATAGCCGTCTCCAGCTGGAGTCTATTCATCAGCGCCCTGGCCATCGTCAATGTGCAAAACGCAATTTCATGTGGATCGCCGAATCTTCGCGCGCTCTCCAGGGCCTCTTCAACCGCGGCAGGATCCGCCTCCCCCCCTTTAGACAACAGACCTTCACGCCGCGCCAGCAACCGTACGCGGGTCGCGCCGGCGTCGCCGCCGGGATCCGGTGTGAGAGTCTCCAGGGCGCGTTCGAAAAGTTCCTCCCCGTTATATTGCCGCCGGAAGAAGCAAAATTGATAAAGGCAATGCATGGACGCATCCAAAAGAACAAGATTCCTTCGTTCAACGGCCCACTGCCATGCCGCGCGGACATTTTCGAAATCCGACCTGATGTCATCGAGGGCCGCGAGCTGGTCCCGCCCCTTGATGTCGGCTTCGCGGCCGGCGACCGCCTTCAGATAATAGGCCGCGTGGGCGTCGCTCACATCCGCCGCATCTCCAAGGCCCTCAAGCCGCTCCCCGGCATACCGGCGGAGCATTTCGTGAATGTGAAAGCGGCCTGATGCCGCATCGCGGCGCAGCAACGATTTGTTCACAAGCCCCATCAGCGTCCGCAACGGAATACCGGTCACCGCCTGCGCCGCCATGCGGGTGCATCCGCCGCGGAAAAGCGACATCCTGGCAAAGGCGTCGCGTTCCTCATCCGTCAGGAGTTGCCACGAGTAATCGAAGACGGCCCGCATCGAGCGTTGGCGGTCCGGCAGGTCGCTCCTCTCACTTTCCAGAATGTTAAAGCTCCGCCCGATCTCGCCGGCAATCTCCTCCAGTGATAATGTATCAACCCACGCCGCGGCCAACAGAATGCCGAGGGGGATCCCTTCCACCAGGCGGCAGGTGCGGGCCAGGTAATGAAGATCCTCTCCCTGCAATGCGAAGTCGGTGCGCACGCGCTGGGCGCTCTGCATGAAAAGCTGCACGGCGGAATATTGAAGCGCGTCTTCGGGTGTCTCCCAGTTCGGGAAATGAAGCGGATCGAGATGAAGAACCGTCTCCGTATTCAGGTTGAGTCGGGTGCGGGATGTGGCCAGCACCGTGACGTCGGGAGCGGATTGTAGAATAAACGTCACGAGCTCGCGGCCCTCGAGGAGATGCTCAAAATTATCCATGATGAGCAGCACCTGTTTGTTGCGGAGATAATTGAGAATCTGCTCCTGGGGCGTGCCGCGTTCCGAGAAACGAAATCCGGTTGCATCGGCAATGGCGGAGGGGATACCCGCCGGATCACGCAACGCCGCCAATTCGACAAAGAACGTCCCATTGCGGAACGCGTTGAGATGACACCCGGCGGCCTCGAGCGCCAGCCGGGATTTGCCCATGCCGCCGGGGCCAAGCAGGGTGATCAAGGGGTGATCATGTTTTGTTAAAAGAGCACCCAGCTCCGCCAATTCCTCCTCCCGGCCGATAAACGGAAAGGCCTGGTGGGGCAGGTTGTGCTTGAGGCGTGCGGTGGGTTCGGAGGCCGGTATCGTGAATTCCGATCGCTCCTGAGAACGCGGGCCGGACGTGGCGGCGGCATTCATCCCCTTGATCATGGTTTCAAGTTCCGCACCGACACGGCGCACAGAGGGGATGCGGGCATCGCGGTTTTTGTCCAACATGCGATAAATAAGATCGATCAGATCGTTGGAGAGATCGGTTCGCATCTTCTGGATGTCGGGCAAGGGATTATTCAGAATGCCGGTAATGAGCGCGCCCGGAGAATCGCCGGCAAAGGGGCGGCGCCCGATCAGCATCTCAAACAGCAGCACACCGAATGACCAGATATCGGCCCGATGATCGACCGGCAGCCCCATGCAGCTCTCTGGACTCAAATAGGCATAGGTCCCCACAACAGCCCCTTCATCCGTCAGGCTCTCCTCGCCGGCAAAATGGGCGATGCCGAAATCGGTCAGGCGGGGCGTGCCGTCCTCGGCCAGCAGGACATTCGCCGGTTTGAGATCGCGATGAATAATGTTAAGGCGATGGGCGCGGGTCAGGGCGTCGGCGAGATCGAGAGCCAGGTTCAGCGACCGGTCGATGGGCATCCCTTCCGGCGAAGCGGCGAGGAGCGCGGCAAGATCACCGCCGGCGACATATTCCATGACGATGTAATGGCGGTTTCCTTCTTCAATGACATCCAGCAGGGTCACGATGTTGGGATGATTGAGATCCCGCAGCGCTTCACCTTCACGCCGGAAACGCTCCAGCATCTCCGGATGCCGCTGGATGAGGTCAGGTTTGAGAATCTTGATGGCGACGGTATGGCCGGATGAGGCGTCGGCGGCCTGATACACATCGCCCATCGCCCCGGAGCCGAGGCGGGAGCCAAGCGTATAGCGCCCTCCAATCCTGCTCATCTCCACTCCTCGCATCATCAAAACACGGGATCGCCAGAGGAAAGCTCACCGTGAGATTGAAACGAGGCGTCCCGGATTTCAAGCGAAAGGATTGAAGTCCTTTCGGATCAGCCGCAGCTATTTAGGCTCCGCGCCCATCAGTCCCTTTTCAATCATACTGATCAGCTCTTCATCATTCGGAGCCGTCCGGGATCCGAACCGGCCGATCACGCGACCCTCGCGGCTGATGAGGAACTTGTTGAAGTTCCATCCGATCTCGCCGCCGAAACCTGGATTGAGCTTCTCTGATGTCAGGAATTGATAAAGCGGGTGCATGTCCTTCCCCTTCACGCTGATTTTCTCAAACATCGGGAAGGTTACATTGAACTTTGCGCTGCAGAATTTGGCGATCTCTTCGTTCGATCCCGGCTCCTGATTCATGAAATTGTTGGCCGGGAAGCCGAGCACCTTGAAACCCTGATCCGCATATTTCTCATAGAGCGCCTGCAGACCTTCATATTGGCCCGTAAAACCACATTTGCTCGCGACATTAACAATGAGGAGCAGATCGCCCTTATACTCGCCGAGTGCCGTCTTGGTCCCGTCAATCTTGGTCACGGATATGCCATAAAGCGGCACGACCGTTTCGCCGACAATGCTGACGGCGGCAGGCCTCTCGTCGGCCTTGCCAAAACCCAACAGGGAAGCCATCAGGGATAGGAACATAATAGCAACGCCCTTTCTCATCGTATCTCTCTCCTTCATATCTCGCGCCTTCATATCTCGCGCCTTCGCATCTCGCGCTATCGCATCTTGCGCCTTCGCATCTCGCGCTTTCGTATTCGGTATCTTTCGCTGCACCTGAGACTGGAACAACGGCTAATTCCACCGCTTAGAATAACACACAGGTACCAGGGGATGATCCATTGGTTCCACCGAGCGACAGGAAAGGGCGCCGCCGAGTTGATCGGCCGTGGTCATCCGTTAAGATCTGGTGCGAAAGGGGCCGGACGATGACGGATGACAAAAAACGACACATTGCCATGATGGCGCTCCCCTATCTTGCGGTCCTGATAGGGCTTTACCTCTTCCGATCCGCCTGGATCTCCATCCTTCTTTATCATCTGGGGATCATGCTCTTCTTGCTGAGCGGCCGCCCGAAAGCTGTGTGGCAGCGTCTTTTTGACGGATGGTCTCACGGCCCGGGCTTGGCCGCCGCCCTCCTCTGCGCCGGCTGCGGACCGATCATCGCGCTTCTCTGGGGAAGGGTTGCCATCGCGCCGCAGGAACTCACATCCGCCCTTGCCGGATTCGGTCTCTCCGGCGCCGACTGGTGGCTCTTCGCTGCTTACTATGTAATCCCCCATCCCATCCTCGAGGAACTCTTCTGGCGCGGTCCGGACTTTACGCGGAGCCGAGGTTTGATCCTCGCGGATGCGGCCTTTGGCGGATACCATCTCCTCGTTCTTTTACAATTTCTTCATCTCTTCTGGGCCTGCGTTTCCGTCGTTGTCTTAATTTTAGTGGCTTGGCTCTGGAGACGCATCGCCGCGCGCTATCAGGGGCTCGCCATACCGATCATCTCTCACGCCGCGGCGGCGCTGAGCACCATGGCGGCTGTCTATTTTCTGAGCCGGAATTGAGCGGTTCCCAACTTGACAACCGTTACCACAGGAGGTAACATTATTCTGCTATGCTCATGAGGGGCGATGCCCCGAGGAAGGTGCTGGAGTTGATCGCCGAGCTCGAATTAGAGGGATTGTTATGAAAATCCAATCGTTAAGGTTTATGTCGATAGAGAATTGGCCCGGGAAGGCTTTACATATCTTCTTGATTCCGGCGACGACGGCACAATTCACATTGAACAAATATTAGAGTATAACTTGGATCCCGACTATCTGAAAGAGCTCTTGCTCTACAAATTGACACTTGAGACCCGGAAGCGATTGGAAGTAACTCGATTGTCAAAGTGAGAAATTATCCGGAGGTTGGGAACATCCGCTGCGCAGTTTTACCGCCTTACCGATCAAACGAATTACCGGAAATCAATCGGTCAGTTGCTCTCCTTATTGAAGATTCTGGATTGTGAAGTAGATTTTATTGTACGGGACAAGAGCGCTTAATGCCTGAATGATTCTTAGGGCTTTCAATCTTTCGCCGCCACTTGACGCCGATCACATGGCTGCTATGCTCCCGCGTTGCCTCCAGAAAGGAGTCGTCATGTCTCTGTCTAAAAAGCTGCTCTCGAACAAGCCGATCCAGCGTGACATCGGATTGCTGATCATCCGTATCGGGATCGGACTCACGGTGATGACGTTGCACGGCTACGGGAAGATCAAGGGCGGGCCCGGTCTTTGGGATAACCTCGGCGGCGCCATGTCTCAATTCGGCATCACCTTCGCCCCGAAGTTCTGGGGGTTCATGGCGGCCTTCAGCGAGTTCGGAGGGTCGGCCTTGCTGATCCTGGGACTTTTCTTCCGACCGGCGGCCGGGCTCCTTGCCTTCACCATGCTGATTGCCGTCTTGCGGCACCTCAGCATTCCCGCCGGAGAACAGGGCGCAGGCTGGTCGGGGGCGTCACATGCGATGGAGCTTCTCGTCGTTTACCTCGGCCTCCTCTTCGCCGGATCGGGACGCTATGCGATCGGGACGCTATTTAACAAAAAGGATTGACGGCGGCGATCAAAATCAAAAGGGGACCCGCTCGCGGCCGGGAGTTTCTATGAGAATTTTGGTTTTGATCCCATAGCGCATCCACGGATCACTCACACAAAGAGATTATGAAAACAGAAGAGGGAATCCAAAACAGAAGGAGAATCAAATGGACACGCTAACCGCCATCGAAGCGCGCCGAGCTGTTAAACATTACGATCCCGACTTTGAAATGCCTGAAGAAGATGTCAACACCCTCATGTCAAAGGCCTTGCGTTCCCCGACGGCCTTTAATATCCAGAATTGGCGTTTTGTGCTGGTTCGGGATCCTGAGCTGCGGCGGCAGGTTCGGGCGGCGGCATGGGGCCAGGCGCAGGTGACCGATGCCTCCCTCCTCGTCGTTCTCTGCGCCGATTTGAAATCATGGGAAAAGGATCCGGCCCGGTACTGGAAGAACGCGCCGCAACAGGTTCAGGACTTCGTGGTTCCCTCAATTATTCAGTATTACAAAGATCGCGATCAGGTTCAACGCGACGAGGCGATGCGCTCTTGTGGAATCGCCGCACAGACGCTGATGCTGGCGGCCAAGGCGATGGGATATGATTCCTGTCCGATGGACGGATTTGACTTCGATACGGTCGCCAAGTTGATCCACCTACCGGAGGATCACGTCATTGCGATGTTTGTCGTCATCGGCAAGGCGACCCAAGAGGCCCGTTCGCGGGGCGGGCAATTGCCGATGTCGGATGTCGTCCTGACCGATCGCTTTTAGTCCCGGCGCCCAACCCGGAGACTCGATACGAGGCCGAGGAGCCGGATCGACCCCTCAGCCTTTCCTTGCAAAAAATGCACACAGTGGGCATTTATTACATGCATAAAATACCATCCCAGGAGATAATTTCCTTGCAATAAATACCGATGTTGGTAGGATTTTTCATATGAAACGTACCATCACTCAAGCATTGCTTGACTGGAGAGATCGCGAAACACGGAAACCCCTCATTCTTCGGGGCGCCCGTCAAGTGGGTAAAACCTATAGTCTCTTAGAGTTCGGGAAAAACCACTTTCCGCGATTTTACTATGTAAACTTCGAGCGAGATGTTCGAGCCAGGGAGCTGTTTGATAAGAACCTGGATCCGGCCCGTATTTTGGATGACTTGCAGCTCTACTTCGATTCTGCAATCAATCAGCCGACGGATCTCATCATTTTCGATGAGATCCAGCATTGTCCTCATGCCCTGACCTCACTCAAATATTTCCATGAGCAGAGCCCGCAGCTGGCCATTTGCGCGGCCGATTCTCTTCTCGGCGTTACCCTAACCGGCGAATCGTTTCCCGTGGGGAAGGTGTCCTTTCTGGATTTGTACCCGATGAATTTCGAGGAATTTCTTGAAGGCATCGGGAAGGAACGTCTGGTGAATTCGGTTCGTTCCTATGTTTTTACAAAACCCCTGCCCCAAATCGCTCATGATCAATTGTGGGAACATTGGAAACAATATCTTATCGTTGGTGGTTTGCCCGAAGTCGTCGCGACATATCGGAATAAAATGGACAACCAATATGAATCCCTAAAAGCCACCCGTGAAATCCAACGTGACCTTCTCGAAACATATATGGGAGATATCGCCAAACACTCAGGAAAGACAAATGCATTGCACATCGAACGGCTCTGGCGGAATGTAACTCATCAACTTGCCCGATCCCAAGATGGATCCACTTCAAAATTTAAATTCAAAGATGCTGTGCCTGGAATACGCGGTTATGACCGGTTGGCTTCTCCCATGGACTGGCTGGAAAAGGCAAACCTCACAATACGAACCTCCATTATTGAAAGGGCGGAAACGCCACTGAGAGGTTTTTCCAAGGAAAATCGGTTCAAGCAATACTTTTTCGATGTGGGGCTTCTAGGCGCCTTCAGCGATATCGAACCTGTACATTTCCTAGATTTTGATTTTAAGACCTATAAAGGATATGTAGCCGAGAACTTTGTGGCCCAGGAATTTCGTGCTTCGGGTATTCAAAATCTATATTGTTGGGTGGGGAGAATGGCGGAAATCGAATTTCTAATTGAGGCGGCCTTCGGCATTGTCCCCATCGAAGTGAAATCCGGGAATGTTACACGATCAAAAAGCTTAAACGTCTATGAGGAACGGTACTCACCGCAAAAGAGCATAGTGCTTAGTGCAAGAAATATTGAGAGTCGGAATCCCCGCATACACGTTCCCATTTACCTTGCAGGAGCCATAAAGAATCACCTCATGAAGAGGGAAACCCCATGAAAAGAACAAAGAACGATCGCGCGCTCCGTTTTTACAGCGAGGTCCTGGGCCTTGAACGGATTCATTACGGCCTTTGGCTGCCCGAGGATGAGCTCTCTCTTGAGAACCTGAAAAAGGCGCAAATTCGATATGAGGATCTATTAATCGAGCAAATCCCCTCGGACGCCAAGAGCATTCTGGATGTCGGTTGCGGCACCGGTGTCATGTCTTCAAAGCTCAAAGAGCTGGGCTATAATGTAGAAGGGCTGTCGCCGGATATCAATCAGCAGGAAGTCTTTGCCACAAAAGTCGATGCCCCTTTCCACTTCTGCTGCTTTGAAGAGTTCACACCCCAAAAGAAGTATGACGTCATCATCATGAGCGAATCGGCGCAGTATATCCCTCTGCCTCTGCTCTTCAAGACAGCCGCCCAGGCCTTAACAGGTTCAGGCGTCCTCATTATCTCCGATTATTTTGTGAACAAAGAGGCGACCGGCAAGATGGCGAAGAGCGGGCACAGATATGAGCTCTTTTTGGCTGAGGCTGAATCGAACAACTTCGCCGTCATGAAGAACGAAGATATCACCGACGGCATTACGAAGACTTTGGATATAGGAAAACTATACGTTGACAAGATTCTGCTTACCGTGAATATCTTCAGCGAGAGATTTGTTATCCGGCATCCGCATGTGACCCGGCTGGCATTGTGGCTCGGTCGAAACAAAATCAAATCGGGCAAGGAAGAAATGCAACTGATCGATTCAAAACAGTTCAAAGCGAACAAAGCATACAGGCTGATTGTATTTCGGTCGGGCGGCGAAGGTGTGTCCTGATCGTCCATCATACCAAGATGTGCGGCGTCCAATGAACGTCGCCGGAGAATCTATCTCATGACAAAAAGGCTCAGCCCCCAACAGGCCGCGGCGAAAACGCTGAAGACGCTGAATTCAAAGGCGGATAAAAAGAAGGCCGAATCATATCAACGTTATTTTAAGGAGCCTGTTTTATTCTTCGGCCTGGGTAATGAACAATCGACACAGCTCCGGAAAGACCTGATTGACAGCGTTAAGGATTGCTGGACGATTAAAGACGCGGTCAGCTTCTGTAATGAGATGGTGAAAGATCCGCATATGGAATCGCGGGGGATCGGTTTTCAGGTTGTGGCCCACTTTGCGCCTAAGGCCGCCCCCGGCCTTGTGAAAGATATCAAGCGCTGGCTCGAGCGTTCGGCCGATAACTGGGCGCTTGTCGATAATCTCGCCCCTTCCGTGCTCGCTCCCCTCATTGATGCGCATCCCGATCTGATTCCAGAGGTGATCTCCTGGACCGAATCATCCGTACAATGGGTGCGGCGGGGGGCTACCGTCGCCTTTGTGCCGCTGGTTAAGCAGAAAAAGTATGTGCCGGCCGCCTATAAAATCGCGACACGTCTCTTTGATGATAAAGAAGATCTCATGCACAAGGCCGTCGGGTGGCTCCTTCGGGAGACCGGCAAATCAGATATGGAAGAGCTAATGACATTTCTTCTCAAACACGGCCCAAAGATCCCCCGCACCAGCGTCCGTTACGCCATCGAGCGGTTTCCAAAAGATGAGCGCAAGCGCCTCCTCGAAGCGACCAAGGGCGGGGCCCCCAAAAGATCCGCCAAGAAGTGAGCATGGCCGCCGGATATCCGATCCCATACAAATCCCCATGTAACCAATGGACTGCTTCTGAGTATTCACATTAGGAGGCAGTCATGGATTCATTCGAAACGATCTATCGCCGGCACGCATCCGCCGTCTTCCGCTTTGCTTGGGGATTGTGCGGCGATCGCAGCGGGGCCGAGGATATCGTTTCGGAAACCTTTGTGCGAATCCTTACCAAAGCGCCCAAGATCAAGACACAGACCGCACTCGCCTACCTGCTGGCGGTGGCCCGCAATACCTATCTCACCGGGCAGCGTAAAAGACGGCGGGAGGTTCCACTCACCGACGAGATCCCCGCGCCGTTACAGGATCCCGCCGATCGATTGGACGATCAGGCGCGGTTGGCATCCGTCTTCAAAGCGCTCGGAAATCTTCCGGAAGGCGAAAGAGCGGCCCTGCTCCTTCGCGTCGATCATGAACTGCCGTATGAGGATATCGCCAGCGCCCTCGATATTTCCGTGGGAGCGGCGAAGGTCAGGGTTCATCGCGCCCGCATGCGCCTCGCGGATGCCCTGGCGGGCAAAGATGAACAAAAAGGAGGACATCGTGAAACTCGAAGTCACTCGTGATGTGATAGGCGATCTCTATCCGCTTTGCCGGGCAGGCGAAGCAAGCCGTGATAGTCAATCGCTGGTGAAGCAATATCTGGCCGAAGACAAGGAGTATGCTATGAAATTGACACAGAGTGAACAAATGCCGCATTCGATCCCATCGATACAGCTATCCCCGGATGCCGAGCGTCTGCTTCTGGATGATGCGAGGGAACGGGCGCGGCTCAAGCTGTTGTTGATCGGCGGTTCCATTGCCCTGGCGGGACTTTTGGCCATCGGCGCCTTGGGAATGCTTTTCATTAGATCCGGCGGTTTTTAACAACTGCTGTAAGGTTTTGGTAAATCGTGTAGAGTGATGCTGTCGTAGGGATTCCAATTTTCAGGGGGATGTCGATGTTCGGCGCTGAAGAGATCATCCAGAAGCTTCAACTAAAACCGCTTCCTCATGAGGGTGGGTATTACAGGGAGACTTACCGCTCCGGCTTCAACATTCCCACCGGCGCGCTGCCATCGAACTATGACAAGGATCGGCATGCCAGCACCGCCATCTACTACTTGCTCACGCCGGATACTTTCTCCGCGCTGCATCTCCTGCCCGCAGATGAGCTCTTTCACTTCTACTGCGGTGATCCGGTCGAGATGCTGCAGCTTCACGCCGACGGCGCCGGTGAGCTGATAAAGATCGGAAACGATTTGAAACAGGACCATCGGCCGCAGATCCTGACACCCGCCGGATCCTGGCAGGGTTCCCGGCTTGTCTCCGGGGGCAAGTATGCCTTGATGGGCACGACCATGGTTCCCGGTTTTGAATTCACCGATTATAAGGCGGCTGTTCGCACAGAGCTGATATCGAAATACCCCGAATTTGAAGAACTGATCAAGGAATTGACCTTGGATTAGCGGCGCCCCGGGAGCCCCGCAATCACCTTGTAAACCCATTAAATAGGCAGGCTCTGTAACCGGGGAGTTTACACATTGAACAGTTGGCTGCGGTTATTTGATCAATGGGCCATAGATCGATCATCACCCCATGCAAGTTTATCCGGAATCCACCGATAATTTTAATAGTGCTTATCGATTAACTCAAAAGATGGCTTGACAACCTTAGTTAGCCGAGCTTTTCGAATCTTGATTGTGTTTCATGGAATCCTGGCAATCCTTCTTGCCGGATTCCTGACAACCCTTCCCACGATCGCTTCAGCCTATTTAGGAACACCAACGCAGGATCCCTATGCCAATGGTGATGG
>JAHJDP010000040.1 GCA_018831195.1 Candidatus Eisenbacteria bacterium
CATGGGAGGTTAGCTTTTCATCTCCGAACTCAATCCGGAGATTCTTGTTGACACGGCGGCTCATAATGCGTTTTCTTCGTCTCATTGGAAATGGGTTTTCCTTTCTCGGTTGAACGGTAATGTCTACAACCGAAAAAACATCTTGAGCGCCGACGAGAATAGACCCACCTCTGCCGGTTAAAACCGACCCACCAAGACATAACCGCAATGGATCTGTTGATGAATGTTAATGTCTTGACAACTCCGCTTCCTCAGATTACACTAATTACATCATGAGTCACAGTTCACGGCAGGATAATCAATTGTTGGCCCGGGCCAACACAGACAACTTTCACACTCGACATCTACTCCCGGTTTTTGTGCAATACTACGGGCTTCGTTCCTTGATGTCGCTGTACTCGTCATGAAAGCTTGTGCGTTGCCCGCGCATCGACGATTCGATCTTCAGGCTCAGACTGAGGCGTGATGCGTGCCAGAATGGCTGGAGTGTGTTATATCGACAAGACTAATATGCCGCCATCGACGACGCTGTGGTGTTCACCATACTAAGACCTATTGCCGTACTCCTTTGTCTCGCATGGGGATAGACGAGTCGCGTTTGCCGGGCCCATATCACACAGAGCGGCTTTCAATTTTCCAGTTGCACGCATTGTCGGATATGGAGCACCGCAATCCCTTTTCGGGATGTGGAAATATGCTCTAAGCGTGTCCACGGTCTAGATTGTTTCATCACCGGCGCAGTCTCAGAAGCCAGCTTTGGAATTCTTGGTTGAAGCCAGAATACAACCAGGAACGGAGAAGCACTCAAAGACGTCGCAACTCGAGCAATAAGGCTTCTCAGATTGAACAGTTTGAAGCACAGATCATTATGGCAGTGGATGCGGGACGTCCATCCGAACAATTTGAATGGCTCCACAAACCTCTTCGCAAATAATCAAACAAACATCAAGAAAAAACAAAATTCACAAGGAATAGTGGATTCACACATGGGTCACTTTTGGATAGCAAAAGCGGGTCTGTTTTGCTTGGCGCTGAAGAAATGGGAAGCCCATTTTCAACTTTTTTCCTCCGCATCAACTCATGTTTTTTGCCGGATTAGGGTTAACCGTCGCGAACGCGATCCGGGCGAATCTGCTCAGCGTTACTGATTGCCAGATCTGGACGCTCGCTCTGTGCCATGCCTGGCACACACGCACATGCCCCCAGTAGCGGTGGAAGACAAATTGTTCCGCACCATCAGGGTCACGCAGGAACAGTCGCCCGCTGAAGAAACTCTCGGGCTTCTTTCGAAAATCCGCATGGAGGAGAACCGAATCGAAGTTCACTGGAACGCTCACTATGTGGACAAACAAGTACACATCGCGATCGAAAATCTCTTTGCCACTGACACAGACGCAGGCCTCATTCGCCTCATCAAGAAGCAAACCCCCAGTTTATCTCCCAAGGAGATACGGGCGTCGCTGGCGCGTGCCAGACTTCAACTGGATTTTCCCGTCGAGACAATATCGGGAATGTCTTCAGGAAAAGCAATCGACGGGCATCTGAAATCCAGAAATGTCAGCCCGGAACCGAAAATCGGCAAACCGCCAATTGGCATATCGGTTTTGAATCTAATTGAAGCTGGCCTTGTTCGCCCCCCGTTGGATTTGGAGAGAACCAACAAGGATCGGCTACTGACTGCGCAGATCCGAAACGATGGTCAAATTTCCTGTTGTGGAGAAACGTACGACTCGCTATCCACCGCGGCGCGCATGGCCCGTGCAACAGTTGTCGGGGTACGGCCGGACGCAAATACCCCCAAACGAACGGCTGGACCTTCTGGCGGTTCAAAGATGCAAACGGGGAGCTAAAGGAGATGGATTATTTGCGCCAAGAATGTCTGAAGAGGAAGAGCGTGTAGCGTATGAGGTGATTCTCCCAGAGAAGAACCTGTCCCCTCCCACAAAATCAGCTACGAAAGCGATGAAATGGCGAACGAGGCCGATCTGCGGCTGATCGCTCCTCGAGGCCGAACCGAGGTCCACAGATACCGGCCATCCCACGACAGACGGCTTCCCATGCCCGTGACTGTGATCACTCGCAATTATCGCGGCAGGACGATCTCCGTCAACGTCCTGCTGGATGAAGGATTTGAGTTCGAGGGAGAGGTCTACCGTTCCCCTATCCGCCGTAGCGTGCTCGGGATCCGAGCCGTTGTTCTCTTTCTACTCCCAATTTCCCGAAAATTCTCTTATTCTCCCTTCGGGCTGCGGCGCTCGGTGAAGTACGAAGAGGTCTACTAAAGACTACGGGGATGGGCGGGAGACTTGGGACAGCTTGGGTGCGTATTTCCTCCTTCTGCAACGAGGAGCGGTTGCACCAGGCACTTGACTACCGGACGCCGCGGGAGGTTCACTGGTCATGAGATCGGGGGGGGACTTACAGGTCATCCGCGTCGGAGATCTCGTCTCCTTGGGTTTCCAATGAGGTCGATTTCTGTCCGCGGCACCCTCGAGCAGGAAAATAGGCACCCAAGGGGAGCTGGGGGGCAAATCGCTCCAAGCCGGCCCCGTGCTAAACGATAGGAGATCAACGGTCTACACCCTATTCAGAGAGAAAGACTGTCCACTAGAGGAGGAAAGTCTCCAAGTGCTAAATGCCGGGACTGACGGTGAACTCCAGCTTGTGTAAGGCCGAAGGATAGGAGAGCAAAATGAAGAAGCGGTCAATTATCTGGCTGATCGTTGTTGTCGTAGTGGTTACCGGAGTGATCTGGTACTCGAATCAAAGGGTAGAGACTGCCAGCGTGGAGCCGAAGGTTGTTAAGATTGGTGTGGCCGCACTTCTGACTGGAACACACGCTGTTTATGGTGAGAACGTCCAAGATGGTGTCATGCTGGCGGTGAATGAAATCAACGAAGGCGGAGGCATCAAAGGCAAAGCGGTTGAGGTGGTTGTCGAGGACGAAGGTTCTGACCCCAAACAAGCTGTGGCCGCCGTGCAACGACTGATCGCCATTGAAAAAGTTCCCGTCATTATCGGACCGGCTTCGAGTGGTGGGGTCATGGCCGCCGCTCCGGTCGCAAATGCGCGAAATGTTGTTCTGCTCTCACCGGGTGGGGCGTCACCGAATATCACTCAAGCAGGTGACTTTGTTTTCCGAAACCGGGCTTCGGGCTCGGCGGAATCGCTGGTGATGGCCGAACATGCCTATAACGTCCTTGGAATTCGTGACATTGCAATCCTTCAAATCACCACCGATTATGGTGAAGGCTTTCGAAAAGTCTTCGAAGATCGTTTCAAAGAACTTGGTGGCAAGGTCGCGGCTGTGGAGTATTTCGATGCTGGCACTACTGATTTCCGTGCCCAAATCACAAAGCTCAAAAACCTAGGCGTCAAAGCGGTTTTCATTTTGGGGGTCCCCAAGGAAGTCGGTTCATTTCTGAAGCAAGCAAAGGAACTTGGCTTTTCCGCCACCTTCATATCCAACAACATGGAAAGCCAAGACCTGTTGACTGCTGCAGGCGACGCAGCCGAGGGCTTACAGTTTGCAATCCCCGAATTCAACCCGCAGAGTGAGATTCCTCATATTAGAGAGTTCACTGACAAGTTCAAGTCCAGGTACGATCGCCTCCCCGACATGTTTGCTGCCAATGGATACGATGCGATGTACATCGTCAAGCGAGCCATTGAAGTCGGAGGCTACTCAGGTGAAGGCATCCGAGATGCATTGTACGCGATGAAGGACTTCTCGGTAGTCAATGGCGGTAAGATCTCATTTGATGAGAATGGAGATGTATTCAAGCCGCTTACTATCAAGGAAGTTCGGAACGGCGAATTCGCCGAGGTGGCTAAGTGATTAGACCAGCATCATCCGATTGTCCCCGGGATCGCCTCTACCATGGAATGCCAGCTATTTGGGATGGCCCGCACTACCTGATATGGGATGCACGAAATCTCCGAACCCTGGTCTTCGAAGTTTCGTCATCGGACGAGCAGGAGCTCTGTGCTCCAACAAAGCCGCTTGAAGAAGTAGAAGCCTCTCGCCTGCCGCCACCGAAGTGGCTCACCGCAGTGTTGGTCTTAACCAATCGCTGCAATTTGGGCTGTACCTACTGCTACGCCGAGGCCAATAGACACTCGAAGGCGAATGGGGCGGAGGGAATGACCTGCCAACAAGTAGAGACAATCCTCGGCGGTTGCCTTCAACGGGATATAGACCGCCTCTACGTTTCCTTCCTCGGCGGCGAGCCAACTCTTAAACCTGATTGTCTGAAGGCTGCAGCCCAGTTTCTTGGAGAAGCTGGCGTCCCATATTCCTTCCATATAACAACCAACGGTATATGCCCGGATTTCCTTCAGGATTGGCTCATCGACAGTGGTTTCGATTTCACTGTCTCATCAGATGGTATTCCGACTGATCATGATTCACAACGCCCCACCGTCGGAGGCCGAAGTTCATCACAAAGGGTGGAGCGCTTCATCAGAAGGCTTGCAGATCGCGGCGCACTGTTCCAGGTCCGCGCCACGCTGACGCGACAAAATGTCCGCAATTTACCGCTAGCAATTGAATACTGGGCATCTCTCGGTGTGCGGTTTGTGCACTTTGAACTCGTGGATCTATTTGGCCGAGCGCGATTCGACAAAAGCCCGCCTGATCTACAACACTATATCGATAACTTCCCGGATGTCCTGGAAACCGCTCAGAATCTAGGCGTGTATTTGGTGAATTCAGCTTTCATGAAGTTGTTGACACCGGGAACTAAGTTCTGCACTTCAACCCAAGGTCATCGGCTGCACTTCAATCCCGATGGGTCGATTAGTTCCTGCTATAAAGTGCAGCGAGGGTTTGAAGGGCCCGCAGATTTTGTTATGGGTGCAGTGACGTGTGGCCGGTTTATTATGGATGAACCGCGTCGTGAGAGTTTGGCTGAACGTGGAGCCGACTATTTCGTTGAGTGCCAACTTTGTTTTGCCCGGAGCGTGTGTGGCGGCGGTTGTCCACTACACCATCAACTGCATGCGCCGACCGGCCACGTGGACACCAAGCTCTGCGAAGTGAAGCGTTCGTTGCTGAGGCAGGCGATCCTTCAGATCCATGACTGTTCAATAGAGGGACAAGCCAGTGTGTTATTCGGTTCGACGGTCTACGATGCCCTTGTGGAGCAAAAATTCCAGTCGCAGAGCAAACAGAGAAGGAGTCAACTATGAAGCCAGATACTTTGTGCCAGGACAACGACATAATCAAGGAGAAGAGCAAGACTAGGTCTTTGGTTGAAGAGCAGCGCGAAACATCAGGAACTCAAGCAGAAATAGTCCCTGTGGTTTTGCCCAAGGAACTGAGCGAGGCAATGGAGGGCCAAATCACTCTCTCGACGCTCCGTAACAACCATTCTGAATCATGTATCTAATGGAAAACTAATGACCGAGCATAAGCAAATTTGGAATTGGATGGAGTTCCGCGATCACATTGCGAAACGCCCAGAAATCAATGATAAGTACCCTATCTCCCTTGTTTGCAAGGCAGTGGCTGCTCGAAACGAGCCGTTTGTTTGGGACGCATATACTGCCTATCTAAATTACTGCGCATTACAAACAACCGCATTCAAGTCCACGGGTAGCCTTAAGATCCCACTGGCCGCGGCAGTGCATTATGGGTGCGGGTTATTGGGTAGATGGAACACATTGCTGCTCGAAAATAGTCAGCAGGAGTATTTCCGTTATGGAAAAGATGGCTGGAACTCACTGACCGAAGTATCCCGGAAGCGATTCCTCTCCTTCTACCGCTCCGAACTGCCCACGCGATCACACCTCGCATCCAATCCATTTCTGAATCGCCCCTTTCTGGTCATGCTAGGGCTATCGGATGACAGGGATGGCTTGTGCGATACAGGAGCGTGCTTTGAAAAGATGGTTCCACTGGAAGCAAAGGCGCTGCTTTTACCTAATGATGGTAAGCAAAAGAATCGAAAGGCTCAGCAAAAGAATCGAAAGGCTCAATTCCTTTTCATCGACTACAGAGTCTGCAAGCGGTTGCATAAATGGCTTACAACCTCGGATGACGTGGATGATTTCCTCGATGGGCTTGAACCTAAGATTGAAAGTCTTTGGTTGCTGGCTGGAGACAAATGCCAGCTGAAGGAATTTATCGCGGCGCGAATCACGGCAGATGAGCCATCCGTTAATTGTGCAAAAAAGAAAGCTAAGATTAAACTAGCCCAGATGTCCAATGAGAAAAAGACCCCACTCCTCGGAAATGATCAATGGACGAACTTGATTTGTTGCATCAACAAAGCAGCGCCTAATATTATTCCTAAGGTGGGCAAAAAAGAAGCGCAACTTTCAAGGATCGCGACGCGGGCCGCGGCACTGCGAACATTCATGGTCGCCAACTATTTCGCTTTGCACCTGGGCATCTTTTCGGATGGCGCAAAAAGCGAGGAGAGTAAAGGGAAGTATGGGGAACTCGCTTCCTGCGGGGCCATTTTGAGTTGTATTGCCCCCCTCTACACACGGCCGTCGAGCAACGGAGAATCAATTGGATTCGAGTATTGCGATTTTGCTAATTACATCGCTGGCTATGCGGTGAAGAGCGGGAACGGTGGCGAGCAAGCACTGAAGAGCGTTTTGAAGAAGCTGGCCGAGCAGGTTGATACCCTTCAGTCAGTGGTGGCCTGCTTCGCCAGAATCGAACAATTGGCTCTCGCGCATCGACACACCCCTGTATCTCTCCTGACCGAAAACATCATACGGGAATGTTGTGTGATCGATGACGAGGTACTTCATCATGTCAACAAATGGCGATATTGGTTTGAAGAAAATCTGAGCCATGTACTGCCCAGCAATAGAAGTAAGGCAGGGAAAGGCTCTAAGTTCGTAGCAGACCTGCTCGACAACGACAAAATGGTCGGGGCAAGCCGCAAAGTCACCGATATACTTGACCGGATGTGCCGCCTGGTTGGGAATCGTCATACATGCAAGGATAATAGTCGAACGGAAACAGATTTCAGGTGTGTATTCCTATACAGTGAACCTGGCTGCGGAAAGGAAAACATAGCGAAGATCGTTCATCTCTTGGGTTTGCCGATCTTGGCGAAGAGACCGTTTGTAAACACCATCGCGTGGACGCGAAATAGAGCGCAAGACCTGTTTGAGCTTACCAATGACTCACCGGAAAAATGGCAGAAATGGCTTAATAGTTGGGGGGACCTAGAGAAAACCGAAGAGAGTATTATTATTGAAGGTTCAACCAACGGTGCTTCTATGAAAGTAAAGCTGCCGAATTGTCCTACGAACTACTTCGTGTTGAACTGCGGTGAAGCGAGGGATCGGACGGAGTTGGATGCCTTTCTGTTCGGGAAGTTCTGCGGCGGGAGCAAGCATCCTGAAAGACGCAGCGGGGCTGTACTGGCAGCTCATTTGACCGCTGGCAGCGTATTCCTGGACGAATTCAGCACGCTCGATCCAAAGCTGGACGCGATTTTCCTCAGATTTTTTGACAAGCCGTATCAGTACATGGTGCGGCATTCTGACGGTGGTACCTTTGCCCCACGCGCAGAGCTCCTTGCGATCATGGGATCCAACATGAATCGGGAAGAGCTGATCGCCGCGGGATTTAATCCTGCGGTCGTGTTTCGAGTAACAAGAAACTTTTTCAGTATCCCTCCATTAAGGGAGCGGAAAGAAGACATTGCAGTTTTCGTGTTGCACGAACTCCTTGAGGGAAAAAATAGTGCCAAGAAGAGTGCGTCAGGGGGCGCTATTGCCGGAATTCATCGCATGAGCATGGAGGGGATGAGGCTCATCTGCGAAATGGACTGGGAAAAGAACTACCGGGGAGTGCGCGCATTCCTAGACGTGCTACTGGAGCATCGGGAAATACGTGGACTGCAGTACCCAGAAGTGTCATTCGAAGAGGTAGTAGAAGCCTTGCAGGAACTCGATGCCCTACGTTCGAATCCAGACTCCCTTCGGTAAGTGGCTGGAGCAGCCAAACAAGAACTGATCAAGGCTTAGCCGATTTGCAAGAGTAGGTGAACAATGCAGATTCTAGTTAATACCCTCTATGCCGCTGCCCTTATCATCTTAGTGGCTATCGGGGCACAGATCGTCTACAGCGCAACTCGTTTCTTTCATTTTGCGCACGGAGCGATTCTCCCACTCGCAGCGTATCTGACATATTCTTTTTCTAGACTCCTAGGCTTCCCCCTTGCTGTATCGGCGCTGCTGGCCATTGTCCTGACTGGAGTCGTTGGAGCCATTTTGGAACTCATCTTATTCAACCCAATCCGCCGGCGTGGCGCAAGTGGGCTTATAATGCTCTTGGTGTCACTTGGTCTCTACACAGTCATCATTAATGTTCTGGCCGCAATCTTTGGGGACACTATTTTAAGCTTTCGCACCTGGCCTGTGCAAGAAGGGTACTCGATTTGGGGAGCCCGTGTGACTGGATTGCAAATCACGACTCTATGTATCGGTTTCGTTGGGATTGTTGTGACTCGGCTTATTCTCCACGGCACGTCAATCGGTATACGGATACGTGCCTTAGCAAACGATCAGTCACTCGCACGCGTGGTGGGCATTGCCACGCGCTCTACATACTCTATCACAATGGCGTGGGCATCATGTATCGGTGGAATTGCAGGAGTTCTTACGGCTGCAGATTTGGGTGCTACTCCTCACATGGGCATGCGGCCCTTAATGTACGCTGTTGTAGCGATGATTGTCGGAGGAAACACCCTTGGCGGCATCGTAGCTGGCTCACTCCTGCTTGCTGGAGCTTCCCAGCTCTCGGTTGTGGTATTATCTGCCCGCTGGCAGGACGCAATCGTTTTTCTAATTCTTATTGTGTTCCTTTGTGCGAGACCTCAGGGGTTCGTAGGCAAACCACTCAAAAGGATCGCGGTCTAAATGGACTACTTTCTCCACATTCTCGTCATAATGACGGTTTATACAACTCTGGCAGTATCGCTGGATTTGCTGGCCGGCCATACCGGCCTGCTCTCCATCGCTCACGCAGCATTCTATGGAATTGGAGCATATTGTTCAGCAATCCTTGCAGTGAGCTTCGGTTTGGGGTTTATGCTGAGCACCGTGTGCGGAATACTGATGGCTGCACTAGTGTCTTTCGTGGTTTCATTTCCGTCTTTGCGGTTGCACGACGATTATTTCGTCATTGCCACGTTCGGATTTCAGTTTATTCTTTTCAGTATCTTTAACAACTGGATGGGCGTGACCCGAGGTCCGTTGGGCATCCCAGGAATTCCCGAGCCGGTCATCTTCAGCTGGAAAGTGGATTCACACATCGAGTTTCTCGCTTTCGGCTCGGCATTCGCAGCTCTTGCCATCATTGTTGCCAATAGGCTCTCATCCTCTCCCTTTGGCCGTGTCTTGCGCACCATTCGTGAGGACGAAGTGCTCGCAAGATCGCTTGGCAAGAACACGCTTTACTTCAAAGTGGCAGTGTTTGCTGTTAGCGCCGCCTTGGCCGCCTCGGCGGGATGCTTATATGCTCACTACATCACTTACATTGACCCGACAAGCTTTTCAATGATGGAATCCATTCTCGTGATCTCAATGGTGATCATCGGCGGTGCCGGTAGCAAATGGGGACCGGTCATTGGTGCTGTTGTGCTGGTGATCTTGCCAGAAGCGTTACGGTTCATTGGAATGCCGAGCAGCGTCGCTGCCAACATGCGCCAAGTCTTCTACGGTGCATTGTTCGTGATCATGATGATGTTTCGCCCGCGAGGATTGGTGGGCAAGTACGGCTTCGAGAGGTAGCGAAAATGAACGTAGACTTGTGCGGCTGGGGAGGACTGCTTCAGACCACTAGAGATGCGGCACTCTTGTGTCTCGCGCGCATCTTTGAGGCTTGCTGTTCTTGTGTCTCCATGCCTATGTGGCATAGCTTGATCCGTTATGTATAAGTGCGATATGATATTTAAAGCGTTTGACGGTACTCAGGCACTGGACAGCGTAACGCTATCGTTTCCGCCGTCGGGTATCACGGCTATCATAGGACCGAATGGCGCAGGCAAAACGACATTGCTCAATTGCCTTACAGGTTTCTTACGGCCAGATAGCGGACATCACTATATCGGCGAAACTGAAACGACAAATATGGCTCCGCATCGGATCGCCCGGTTGGGCGTGGCTCGGACTTTTCAAGATTTGCGCCTTATCTCGTTTGTATCGGTAATAGACAACGTCTTGACAGCGCGACCGAACCAAAAGGGCGAGGGATTCCTCCCGGCCTTGATACGGTATGGTGTGGAAAAGGAAGAAGTCGAGAACCGTGAGCGGTCGATGCAGCTATTGCAATTCGTAGGTTTGAAGGAGAAGGCCGAAGATATAGCTGGTGCATTATCTTACGGGCAGCAGAAGCTTCTAACTCTTGCCGTCTGTTTGGCAACTGAGGCTAGGATCCTTTTGTTGGATGAGCCGGTTGCAGGCGTCGCCCGGCAAATGATAGATCAGATTCTGGATCGTCTTCAGGTTTTGCGTGAACAGGGGAAAGCGATCGTGTTCATTGAACATGACATCGAGGCGGTTCGCCAAGTTGCAGACCATATCATCGTGATGGACGACGGCAAGGTCATAGTAGAAGGTGGCCCGAGAGAGGTATTGGAGAGACCCGAGATCATGGAGGCGTACTTGGGATGACCACAGCCACGGATTCACTCGAATGAACAAAGGTGGCACGGCACTGCTGAAGACACAGGCGCTGGTTGCCGGTTATGGTAAGAAACAGGTGCTGAACGGCGTGGATCTTGAGGTTAATAGCGGAAGCATCGTCGCATTGATTGGTCACAACGGAGCTGGTAAGTCCACCTTGCTGAAAGCTGTATTCGGTATGCTACCGGTCTGGACTGGAGCGGTGATTTATGACGGGCGGAAACTCAACAGCGCTAAGCCCCGCGATCTACTACGCGGCGGTATGGCCTACATCGTCCAGGGCAATCGGGTGTTCACCGACCTAAGTGTGCACGAGAATCTGGATGTTGGCAGTATGATCCTCCCGAACAGAGCGTCCCGACGGGAGGGAATCGAACGGGCGTTGATTGCTTTTCCTGTACTACGAGAACGATTGAAACAACAGGCAGGAACATTGTCCGGTGGCGAGAAGCAGATGTTGGCTTTGGCGAACGCCATGGTGCTATCCCCTCGCCTGCTTCTACTCGACGAACCATCTCTGGGGCTATCACCTAACATGATTACTGAAGCACTCGGTCGCATTAAGCAACTAAACCGAGATGAGGGGATCAGTATTCTGATCGTCGAACAGAAGGTCCGTGAAGTCCTGAATATCTGCCATTGGGTGTATTGCCTCAAACTCGGGGAAGTGACCTACGGAGGCCCGCCGACAGCGCTTAAGAACGATCCAGACAAGCTGCGGAGGGTATTTCTTTGATTTGACCTTTCCGCCCTCTCGATGTGGCATAGTGAAGGGGGAAAGGTCAACAGGACGGTCAACCACTGGGAGAATGGGAAGCGCACACGCATAATGTCCCAATATTGTGCGCCGTGCAAAGGCGGCAATTTCCAGTGGGTGCAATTCCCACCCGGCGACGGATTGCTCCAGCATACTTGCGGAGGCGGATGCGTATTCCGGTGAGGTCCGGCGGGGATTGTTTCGCTTCCATGGGGTCGGATGTATTTACACAGAATTTCCCTGAGTCTCATCCGTTTCGCGGTTGTGTGAATGAGAGGAAGCCCCCCGACCCGGCGTCTTTCAAGTTTTTCTGTTCAGGACTTGACATCTTGATCCTAATAGTATTATCTTGGATCAAGATGTCAAACAGAAAACGAATAATAAATGCAGAAAAGAAACGGCAGGCTCTTCTGTCAAGGCTTTTGGATGCTTCGCTACCACACGGCTCTTCTGCTCGTTGACCACCAGCTTCAATTTCGTGGTCAGGTACCTGGTGATGCTGGCCTCCACGCGTTCCCCCGCCCGAAAGCTGCGCACGACGATCCGTAGGTGAGTAGCCCGAGGGAATTTCACCCTCAGGCCCTCTCAGAACCGGACGTGAACCTCTCGGCTCATCCGGCTCCCATCATCTCACCGATGGCGAAACCCCCATCTGCCAGTGCGCAAGGAGCCTGGGTTCTCGCTTTGCGATTCTTCCAAGCCAATATTCTGCACGCCTGCGATAACGATAGAGCCTCTTATACTTCCGCCGAGCCCATTGCACCAAGGCTCGATTCATGTGTCGCAGGACTGAATACAATTCTGTCTTGTAAAAGCCCCCAAAGTAGTTGATCCAGCCCCGAATGACCGGATTAAACATTCGAGATAAATCCTCTATTTGCTTGTCCGGTTTAAGGTGGAGACGCCACCGGCGAATTTCCTGTCGCATGGCCTTGCAAGCCTTGCGACTGACACCCGGTGTGAAGTTTATGAAGAATTTACCATAACGATTCTTTGAACGCCGTGGACGAAATGTGTATCCCAGAAAATCAAACTTCTGCACGGGATTTTCTCCTCGACGATCATC
>JAHJDP010000041.1 GCA_018831195.1 Candidatus Eisenbacteria bacterium
ATACTCGACGTGCGCTGTCGCAATCGTAATACCTCGCGCCTTCTCTTCCGGCGCTTTATCAATACTGTCGAAGGAACGTACTTCCGCCTGCCCCGTCTTCGCCAAATACATCGTGATCGCCGACGTTAGTGTTGTCTTTCCGTGATCCACGTGCCCGATCGTTCCGACGTTCACGTGCGGCTTCGTCCGCTCAAACCTCGCCTTGGCCATCCTTCGAGACCCTCCTCGTTTGTCCTCTCGCCTCGAGAGTCCCCCATATCTAATGACATTATGGAGGCACGGGCTGGGATCTATTTTTCAACCTGAGCCGGAAAATTCAGAAACCCGGCGCTTCGGATTGACTCCACCAAACAACACAAAACTCTGCTGAGCCCACGACCAGAATCGAACTGGTGACCTTTTGCTTACCATGCAAATGCTCTACCGACTGAGCTACGTGGGCCCATCGAACAACAGATGAACCTGAGCGGGAAACGAGATTCGAACTCGCGACCCTCAGCTTGGAAGGCTGATGCTCTACCCCTGAGCTACTCCCGCCTATCACAGCTGACATCCCTGAGATCAGGGCAACATGGGGATTATCCCATGAAAGCTTTCTGTGGGGGGGGGAGGATTCGAACCTCCGAAGTCGTCCGACGACAGATTTACAGTCTGTTCCCTTTGTCCACTCGGGAACCCCCCCAATCCAATCAAACACCGCGATTGGATTCACAACCCTGCCGCAAGAGACTTCCAGCGCTGCATGGTGCAGCACGTTACCGGGAGATTGCCCCTCTACACCACCTCCGCGAGCTAACTGAGCTGGCGAAGGGAGTTGAACCCCCGACCTGCTGATTACAAATCAGCTGCTCTACCACTGAGCTACGCCAGCCACTAAACATAAGCCCGGAAAAGACTGCAACATCCCCAGTAGGATATCTCTACCCTTGAGGATTGATTGCCGGGAAGTTACGGCCATGAGATGACCCGGAAGCCAAGACCTCCGGGACGGCGCCGTTTGCTGGGCTGCTGAGATTTGGCATGCTAGGGAAATTCGCCAGGCATGTCAAGCCGTATTCTCGCTGAAGAGGGGGCCATCGTCAAGCCCATTTATCACATGACCCATCGTATCAGAGGGCGGATCCCGGAGCTATCGCGGCTTAAGAACGAACGCCCCCCCCTTATCCGCGACCTCCCATCCCTTCGCCTGTATCTCTTCCCGCAACCGGTCCGCTTCCTGCCAATTCTTCGCACTCCTGGCTTCAGCCCTCTGCTGAGCCAGCCGGCAAATGTCATCCGGCGCCTCACATTCTACTGATGCCGGCCACCGGATGCCGAGAAGATCCATCATCTCTTTCAGGATTCCAAAGGCGGCCGCCGCGCTTCCGCCGCCAGTCTTAACCTCTTCATCCACAAGACGATTCACAATATGGGACGTTTCAAAAAGGAATCCCAATGCCCGGGCCGTATTGAAGTCATCGTTCATCGATGCGAGAAATTCTCGAGCCTTTTCCATTACATCCGCGGGAAGCGGGTCGCCGTTTTCCAAATCCGCCAAACGATTCCGGGGCACGGAATTCAGATCCCCCAAGGCCTCCTCAGCCCGCTTCTTTGTTTCCGCCAGCCGGCCGTAGGCCTTCCCCGCCTCCTCTAAGCGCTCATCGCTGAACTCAATGGGTGAGCGATAATGCGTCGAGAAGAGGTAATACCGGATCACCATCGGATCGACCCTCTTGGCAAGATCCTCAAACAGGTAGAAATGCTGTGTCGATTTCGACATCTTTTCACCGCTAAGATTCACTAATCCATTATGTATCCAGAAGTTGGCAAAGGGCTTGTGGGTGACTGACTCGGACTGGGCGATCTCATTCTCGTGATGGGGGAAGATGAGATCGATCCCGCCTCCATGAAAATCAAAAGTTTCCCCGAGGTACTTCATCGACATAGCGGAGCATTCAATATGCCATCCAGGGCGCCCTGGACCCCATGGACTCGGCCAAGATGGCTCCTCTGGTTTCGCCGCCTTCCAGAGGGTAAAATCCAGCGGATCTTCTTTTGCATCAACCACTTCCCCTTGATCACCGGTCTGGAGCTCACTTGTTTTGCGTCCTGAGAGTTTTCCGTACTCATGGTTTTTTGAAACGCGGTAGTAGACGTCGCCTTGGGCGGCATAAGCGGCGCCCACATCAATGAGACGCTGCACAAGATCTAAAATTTCCTGAATATGCTCCGTCGCCTTTGGATAGTAGGTCGCGGGCAAGTTTCCCAGCATCTCCACGGCTTCCAAGTAGGCCTTCATATTGCGCTCGGCGATCACTTTAAATTCGGTCTTTTCCTCAACGGCCCGGGCGATGATTTTGTCATCCACGTCGGTGAAATTGTTAACGAAAGTCACTTTATAACCCAGGAACTCACAATAACGACGAATCATATCGCCAACGACGGCCGCGCGCATATGCCCGACATGGGGCTTGTCCTGAACCGTCATCCCGCAGACATACATCCGAACCTCGCCCTCATTGACAGGTTCAAATATCTTTTTTTGGCGGCTTAATGTGTCCTGAATCTTGAGCGTCATATCCACCCCTCTGCCCCTTGCCTACACCCAGAATGGCCTCTCCTAGGACTGTCTTACCTCGCACCCCAACCGGCATATCTCGGCAATGAGGGCGTTGAAATCGATTCCTCCGGCTTTTGCCGCCATCGGCAACAGACTTAATTCGGTCATCCCCGGTATCGTGTTGACCTCGAGAATGTTGGGGCGATTCTCCCGATCCAAACGAAAATCCACCCGTCCGAAACCGCGGCATCCCAAAGATTGAAAGGCCCATAATCCCAGGCGCTTCAACCCGCGCGACACCTCTTCCTCCAACGGCGCGGGCACAATATACTTGCTCGCTCCGGGGCTATATTTGCGTTTGTAATCATAAAAACTGCCAGTGGGTTCAATTTCCACCGGTGGCAGGGATTGATTCCCGAGAATTCCCACTGTAAGTTCCCGACCCTCGATGAATTTCTCGGCCAGGATGCGATCGGATCCCGTGAGGACTGAGCGGACACTATGAATGGCATCGTCCATTTCTTCCGGTCCCTTAACGATAGAGACACCAACCGATGAGCCTTGATCCTCCGGCTTCAGGACGATCGGCCATCCCCCTAGGGAATCGACAAGAGAGGCGACCTCGCCAGGACCAGGCGACGGATCGGGATTCCAGCTGCGCCAGGGCGGCGTGGGCAATTCATGCGCTTCGAAGAGTATCTTGGACAAGCGCTTATTCATCGCCAGTCCGCTCGACAGGGGACCGCTTCCCGCATAGGGAACCCCGCAGCTCTCAAGAATAGCCTGGATCGTGCCATCCTCACCCGCTCCGCCATGAAGTGCCGGAAAGACAAATCCAAGTTTATCCCCAAGTTTAGCAATGAGTTGCGCCAATGCAGCGCCCCAGGGTTGATACTCCACCTGATTGGCAGGGGATTGGAAACTGCACATCTCTATAATGTGGCGATTCTCGCTCGTGTCCCAGGCCACAACATCATGACCATTCGCACCCAGAGCCCGCACGACGGCCCGCCCCGTTTCAAACGAGACCTCCCGTTCAGTTGAACGTCCTCCCATAAGAACGAGTACCAACATGCGACCTTCTCCTCCGCGAAGTCCCTGGAAAGGGTTCTCTTGGCTACCCTTGGAATTCTCTCTGGAACCGCATCTATAAGGGGCAGTCTAGTGCTTTTGTCCGTGGAATGTCATCTGCAGATTCATCGCCGGCGCAGAGTTGACGATCCGACGGAAACGCTCCGGGTGATCCCGAAACCATGACCCTGTCTGCGACCGCGCCTTCCGAAGCGAGCGGATCAAACCTTTGTACAAGTAACGAGATGGCCCAGCGTCCCCATGGATACCCCCCATGAGATGGGCTCCTTTGAACCCGGTGGATCGATTCTCGACCGTGATTTCGGATGATGCTACAATTCCGGCGGGGACTTGCGGATGAGCCGCCGGTCCCCGCAAGGCTTCAGCACCGGGCCGGGTCCCGAACTGACGCCGCCGGGGAGGCATACAAGGATGACGTTTCACAGGTATATCCACGGTTTCTATTTTCTGTTCATTCTGGCCGTATTCTCCACTCCGCGGCCGGCCGCTTCCGCAACGCGTCATGTCCCTAGTGAGTTCCCCACCATTCAGGGAGCTGTCGATTACTCTACGCCCGGTGACACGGTTCTCATCACCTGCGATATATATGAGGAATCGGAAATCATACTGAACCCCGGCATTATAATACGAGGCGACGGCGCCGCTGAGGATTGCGTCATCATCGACGCCCAGCAATCAGGACGCAGTTTTTATTGCAACGACCTGATTCAAACCGTGCGTATAGAGAACCTAACCATTAGAGCCGGATCCGCCAACACCGGCGGGGCGATCTATTGCAACAACTCATCCCTTCACATAACTGATTGCACATTTGAACAAAACACCGCAGTTAATGGCGGCGCCATTTGGTGCAACGACTCATCGCCGGTTATTTCTGATTGTACATTTGAACAGAACACCGCTTCCGGGCTTGGCGGAGGTCTTTATTTTCAACAGGACTCGGCGCCGGTCTTTGCAGATTGCCTCTTCTATGAGAATACGGCGGGTTCCGGAGGCGGCATTTTTTTCAACACGACCCTCGAAGCGGAAATCGTCGATTGTACTTTCTCAAAAAACAACAGCGTCAACTGGGGCGGAGGAATTGCTACAGGCAATGTGGCCCCAGTAGTTACAAATTGCACGTTCTATAGAAATTCCGGGACAGAGGGGTCGGGAATCATGGTTTTGAGCTCGGGGCATCTGCGCCTTAATAACTCCATCATCGGATACGGCACCGGTGCGGGCAAAGCCGTCGAATGCCGGGGTTCCGCCATCGCTACACTGACCTGTTGTGATGTCTACGGCAACAGCGGTGGAGATTATGCCGGCTGTATAGGGAATCAGAATGGGCTGGATGGCAATATCTCAGCCAGTCCAGTGTTTTGCGACATGGCGAACAACGATCTCACCCTTCGTATTGATTCAAAGTGCGCGCCTTACAGCTTGCCGAATAGTCAATGCGCTCTTATCGGCGCATGGCCGGTCCGCTGCAATATTCCAAACCCGGTCCACATATCCACCTGGGGCAGCATCAAGGCCTTGTACAAGTAAAAATACTGAGCTATCTGGGTTCCAGGCTTTTCAGGAAACCGAAGAAGGATTCCCGGTGTTTTTTCATTACGGCTCCAGGTCCGGTCCCTCTAACAAACCAAGGGCCATTCCGGCCTTCAATCACCGCCCCAAGCAATGCCCAATCCGTCTTAATAAAACCGGGCTGGCCGGTCATCATTCCCGAAGGTTGAAACTCCCCTGTCACCTCCAAAGTAGTGATCTTAAAGCCGCCGGCATTTATCTCGGTGCGCTCCACGGCATCCAAAGGATCCTCTCCCTCCTTTGCAATGAACTGGCTGGTCCACCTCTGCAGGGCCTCTTCCGGATCCCCACCGGCCGATTCACCGAAGTAGAAAATGATAAGCTCTCCATCTTCGGCGCCCGATCCGCCGGCCGGCAGACGCAGTTGTGCAACCCGCATCCGGCTCTCAGGTGTCTCCTTTCCCCATCCTTCCGGCAATGAAAATTGGAGTCCCGGTATCAGCAAGGAACCGGGAAGGCCTCCCTCGGAGTCATCTTTTGTCAGATCATCCGGCGCGCCATTCTGTTCCATCCGGGATCGAAGCTCCTCCGCTTCCTCCGCATCTTTTGTATTCGTGGAACAACCCATCGCGATGAAGAGGCAAACGGCTGTAAGAATGGCGTGCGACAGGCGGTTCGGCAACATTGTGATTCCTCCCTTGCCCTGTTTCCTTTTCATTTTCCCGATTCTTCCCTTACCCTGCAGGCTGACTGTACAATTCCTCAGCTCAATCGGAAAGGAATCGCAAGGATGAATATCGAGATCAAATATCAACCATCTTATTCACTTGCCATCATCCGGCTTGACCGGGGAGAAGGCATCACCGCAGAAGCCGGAGCCATGGTCAGCATGAGTGATGGTATCAGCATTAACACACAAATGAAGGGGGGACTCTTCGGAGCCTTGAAGCGGACTGTTTTGGGCGGCGAATCCCTATTCTTCAATCAATTCACATCTGAACTTCCGGATGGAGAGATCACGCTGGCACCGACCCTTCCGGGGGACATCATGACAACCCCTGTGAATGGAACGATTTATTTACAGTCCGGATCCTTCCTGGCGGCCACGCCCGAAATTGATATCGATACGAAGTGGGGCGGCGCGAAAACCTTCTTTGGCAGTGAGGGCCTCTTTCTTCTCAAAGCCACCGGGCAGGGGCAACTGATCGCCTCCAGTTATGGAGCGATTCACAAAGTCAATCTGATGAATCGTCGATTCATCTGCGATACCGGTCACGTGGTCGCGTTTTCCCAAGGTATCGATTTCGATGTCCGCCCTGTAGGCGGTCTCAAGAGCACAGTCCTATCCGGCGAAGGACTCGTTTGCGAGTTTCGCGGGCAAGGGGATCTATGGATACAGACGCGCTCCACACAGGCACTCTTATCCTGGCTTATCCCCAGGCTCCCTGGAAGAGGACGCGAGGGCGGCCGCGGCGCTGGAAGCATGATCGGCAACCTCCTTCGAGGGTAGACACAGCATACCGAGCATTCCTCGTCCGGCGGGGATCGAAGACGATCCTCGTCGGGCCGGCTAATGTTTAACAGCGCACCTACCGATACAGGCTCTTGATACTCCCCCAAGTTGAAGTCTTTGTGGGGACCGCTGTTAAGCAGGATTGCTCATCACAGGGTCCCTCCACCCAATCTCCACCTTGGGCTCTGCATTTGTCTTTGGTCATCTGCTTACAACTAGAGAAAAAGCAACAAGCACCCATTTCCTCCTCAGATGGGCAGTTTGGATTTTGTCCAATATTTCCACGGCAACCCATGACCCCCATTCCATCGAAGAGATCTTTCTGCGTATCGACCATGCAATCAACAACACCGGTCGGGAATATGGGGTGTGCATCCAGCGGGATTGACCCGGGACCATAGGCATAAACCCCAAAATTGTAAACGGGTTGGATCCCGCCATCTAGACAAGCGGGAGACCACGATAGGGTTGTGCCTGAGTTTGGCCCTGGCCAATTAAGTGTGGGGATTTCCAACGGACGTGGCGGGGTCATGCAGGGCTGGGCATATACAATCTCCAATAGATCCGGATCGTAATCGCCAATCCCAAAAGTGACATGACTGATTTGGGTATCATAGGTTGGACGGGAAACAGCAACCACAATGAACCACTCGACCCCGAAGGAATCGGGAGCGGCATAAGGTCTTAGATCCTCACATCGATCGGGCAAGGGTAGGAATCTGCAAGGAGCACCATTTGTCTCCATGCCGGAAACATTCCCATGCACGGCGAGAATTAGACCTTCATTGGGTCCAGCTACAGCACTAGCTGCAACGAACGCCAAAAGGAACGTTGTGTAAATGAACCTACTTATCACATTCCTCTCCCAGGGAGGTGGGCAATTGACAATAGTCGCCCACCAAAACCGTGGGGGGGGGGACCTCACCCGGTTTGGAATGCGGACAAGGATACCTATGCCTTGAGGAATTGTCCCAACCTCAACGCTAACTATCATCCATTGTCCGGATGCATTGCTTTTCCAGTTGGCTAGATGATTATCTCACACCAAGACAACGATTTCAAGAGATACGAGGGGCAGAATTTGGTGAAGCAAGAACGGCCCATCTTCGCACTCCATGCCAAAATGTTAATTTACATTTATAAAGCATATTAGATATTTAGATTGTCTTGAGCTTTTTCAACATTAGCCTCACTACTGGGACTCGAATCAGATCCGCCGCATCGACACGGTATCTTGCAACCAGATCTCAAGATCCTGAGTCTGAGCCTTCCCGCTTTGCGTATACGGGGATTCATTATGTATCACAAATGATAGCCAGGACCATGTATCACGCTGGTCTTCTTCGAAGCCACAATAATAACATTGTCATGACAGGCTTTTTAGACAGTGACAATTTTTTTTGCATAATCGTAAGATGAGTAAGCTAAAATGATTGCCTTCGGTTTTAAAATGGCGCCTGTCGTGGGGGAATGAGTGATGATCGGGATCTCCAAACTTTTTATTATCCCGTCAATGGCTGTTTTAATCACAGCTCTAACTGGTTTTGCTTCTTCAAGTTCGGGTCAGAGCACCAATCCCCTGGATGATTCGGGACTCTATCTCCGATCCATTCCATCTCCCATCCCACATCCAGCTGATCTGGCCTGGGATGGCGAGGCCCTTTGGGTCGCTGATTGGGAGTCCGGGAATCTCATTCGGATCAATCCGGAGAACGGCGACATCATAACGATAATACCTGCACCCTGTTATAGGCCCAGAGGACTGACATGGGCCGAGCAGAAACTCTATATCGTGGATGATGTCGAAGGGATGATTCACATTTTTGATCCCGCATCCGGTATTACCGTGGGCTCTTATATGACACCCAGTGGGACGGGCCTGGGTTTGGCTTGGGATGGGGAGGCCCTCTGGCTATCGGATAATGGAGCCCAACAACTGCAATGTCTTATCCCCCATGATGGTACGACGTTAACTGCCTTCCCCTCTCCTGAGCAGGAACCTGGCGGTTTGGCTTATATCGATGGGTATCTCTGGGTTGCTCAACGTAATCATGATCGGATATACATGGTTGAGCCGAAAAGCGGGGCGGCTATTACAAGATTCAACTCCCCGGGCCCCTACCCCTCTGGTATCGCTCCCGCCCCAGATGGACGCCTTTGGATTGCTGATTTTGAGGATGGACTCATTTGGCTGTGCGCACCACGAGAGGCACGACCTTATCAAACGAGTGATTGGCGCGATGCAGAGATTCGCCTCACTTACCGGCTCGAAAACCTTGGCCCAGGTATGGTTCAAGATGCGGTGGTCCATTTCGCCTTTCCAGAGCCCGAGTTAGAGAACCAGCTTCTTCTCTCGGATCCTGTTTTTACTACCCCGTCACCTGAGATTCACTTTGACCAGTGGGGTGAAAAGATGGCCACCTTCCGGAGCGATCGGATACCTCCCGGGGAACGCTTTGAGGCGGGATATACCGCCCAAGCCCGGATCGCGAATCTCAACTACATTATCATTCCCGAGAAGGTCGGCCCTCTGTCTGACATTCCCAGGGAGATCCGCGAAGCCTACACGGCGGATGGGGAAAGGCTTCAGGTTCAGTCCGAGCTGGTGCAGAAGACGGCAGCGGGCATCGTCGGCGACGAATCCAACCCTTACTGGATTGCCCGTCGAATCTTCAATTGGGTGATCGACACACTCGAATACGAGCGTGTCGGCGGGTGGGATGTGCCGGAGACTCTTATAAAGCGGGGCACAGGCTCCTGCTCCGAGTACACATTCCTATACATTGCCCTCTGCCGCGCCGCGGGGCTGCCCGCTCGTTATGAGGCCGGCGCGTCCTTGCGCGGCGATGATGTCAGTGTCGATGACGTTCACCACAGATGGGCCGAGGTCTATCTCCCCAATTATGGATGGATCCCTATCGATCCCAGTGGCGGCGACCAAGCGACCCCAGGCGGCCAGGTCGACGCGATCGGCCGGCTCTCCAACCGGTATTTCATTACCACGCATAACGGCGGAGGCTCCGACATCCTCTCTTGGAATTATAATTTTCATGCCGTTCATTCCCGCAAGGGACGATGCGCCGTCACAGAAGATGAATGGGTGGTGTGGCGTAGAGCCAAAGAGGAAGGAGAATCAATACTTCCCGGTGGAGCGTATTGTAAGCCCTAAGACATTTATCGAGGAGCTAATCCTTAAGAATTTTCTCGAGCCGGTCTTTGTGAATCATTAGGCTCAAGGTTTTTAACTTGATATAATCCCCGTGATAAAAATAGTACCCCTTGAATTTTCCCAACCGGGAACTGCGGTTGCTGTCTTTTATGAGGTACCAGTCCTGCCCGTTGTGATTCAGGTAGCCAACAACATGGACCCCATGATCGTCGGTGGTCGTTTCATTATCGATCCGGAACTCCCGGCTTCCCTGATTGATAAATTCTGAAGGAATGTCCCAACTCGGAATCACAGCCGCATCCTCGAAACCATCCATACCCGGTTCACTGACATCCACTCCGAGAGAAACCGTGTAACCGTCGATAATTGCGGATCTGATTATTTGATAATAATCATCCAATGGAAGATTAAGATAATCCTCACTCCGCCTCCAGTTATCGAATACATCATGTAAAATGAATTTTCCAAAAGGTTTCTTGGATGTTGAAACGAGGCAAATATAATCATCCAGGCTCAGCTTGAGGACATCAGCAGCAAATGATTTAGGAGTATAAGTTTTCTCGATGTATGTGAAAGTTACCGGTGGTTCACCAAGATATTTATCTAATATGGTTCGTGTGTAAGAAATGACTTTTTTCTCATCCCAGAACCCATTTTCCTCCACCCACGCCAGATAACTTCTCAACTCCTGGCCCAATTGCGAATGGTCATGCCGCCCGTCTTTTGAGGTGGCGCCTTTGTATACCTCAGCAGGGACAGCGCCGTATGTGCGAAAAATCTCCCGCGTCGCTTGATCCTGCGACCCTACTGAGAAGTTGGAATGTCCATAATTCTGTACATAATGCCTGACCTTTTCCACAAATTCCCAGTAGACAACCCACATCTCCGACAGCTTGATCTCCTGTCCTGTTAAACGTTGAATCTCGGTTTCGAAAAATGATACGGAACAAAAGGCCCAGCATGTGCCGCTGGCATATTGGGGAACGGGTGGGAAATGAAAGGCGGACGGGAAGGCCTCCGGGCCGGAAGGTTTATCAATGAGCGACCAATCCAGTCGCAATGACATCTCCTCTTTCTTTTTTAGTTGTTCTTCTTTTTTGTATCTCTCATCGACCAGCTCTTGGAGTGAATCTTCAATGGCCTGTTGGGCCTCACGCTCCTTGCGAAGCTCCTCAAGTACCGGGTACTCATATTGGGGTTTATAAATCGGCTGGTCAGGGACAGCCAGGGCGACCCCTGTTAATAACTGGAGGATCACAAGCACTGCTCCCACCACCCCACCGAATCCACGCCATTTAGCCATCTTTCCCCCCCACATCCCCTATCCGTCGGAATGGGCTGTTCTTTTGCCGCAGGAGAATTCATCCCAATCAGCGATATTAACACAGTCCAAATTCGAGATCGATGCTCTCTTTTCTCCCCTTGCAATCCTGCATGGCGGGGGTAAACTATAGGTGTCACCAGGTCTACCATCCTTTTCCATAACGAGTTGGGGTTGGTGAAAGTCGTCACCAATGAAAGCTCGCAAACGAAGCGGCGATCCGACAAAACTCCTTCTCATTCTTGCTCTGGCAATTTCTCTACTAACGCCTTGGACAGACCTCCCGGCATCTTCTCCCGTTAGCGGAATCTGTTTTGATCCAGCCTGGGGGAAAATAGAAGGTGTTGTCACGGCTGCGGGAAAACCATTTCCCGCTATTGTCAGGGTCAAATCAATTCGCTCATCGCCGGTAAAAATCGAGATAGAGGCCCTGACCGATTCCCTCGGGCATTACACCATTATCGTCCCCCACGGCTCCTACTGCATTGACGTCACCGGCCGCAGCGGCTCTGCGAGGTTCCCGTATTCCAAATGGTTGCAGGACAGGGAGCTGATGATGTGGGATACCCTGCATGTCAAAAATGAGGTCACCCGCGCGGATATCCATTGCGGCAGATTGATTGTCCGTCTGGAAATCCCTGAAAATCTGCTCGGTCAACGGTTGACCTGCAATGTACAAACAATGCCACGACCGGGATTGGCGTTCCGTGACATCACAACGGAGCAAATCCAAGAAAGCCCAGTGGAGTTCCTCTTTCCATTGCTGCCCCCCGAAAATTATCTCGTTTCAGTGCAGTCCGATTCGGTGCCGACGACCTGGCTGCCGCCAGCCTATGATTGGAGCGCCGCCGAATTCGTCCTCGTTAAGAAAGACCAGATCACAATGTTTAATTCAGCGCTGCCAAAGCCGGCACATATTTCGGGAGTCATTCGCGGCAGTTGGACAACGCTCCAGGCAAGTCCGCCGGACTTCCTTATATATCAGACGGAAAGCCGGCCATGCCCATATCGCTTCCGGACCGGACAAGACGGCAGATTTAACCCTAATCCGGCAAAAAATATGAGTTGAAATGAGAAGAAAAAGTTGAAAATGGGCTTCCCATATGTTTTTTCGGTTGTAGACATTACCGTTCAACCGAGAAAGGAAAACCCATTTCCAATGAGACGAAGAAAACGCATTATGAGCCGCCGTGTCAACAAGAATCTCCGGATTGAGTTCGGAGATGAAAAGCTAACCTCCCATG